>NZ_JABKBZ010000001.1:0-239945 GCF_013166635.1 Lentimicrobium sp. S6
TTCTTTAGATTTAACAGAAGGAATCATCGCCAATCAATTTTAGATAAAATCATTCAGAGATGCGTAGAGCATAAACCGATTGCTTACGCTTCGATTAAATTACACGAGACTTAAATGGGTAACCCTATAAATTATATCTCTGAATTCTATTGTCCATGTTTTGATGGAGTTGAGTTTTTCTTTCTTGAACCTGAAGATAAGCTCTATTGGCTGTTTCTATTGCTCTGCTAATTAAACTCTCCAGTTGTTTGTAATGAGAATTTACTTCTCGGTATTGTTGCTCATTTTCTGATTCATAATACTCCTTCATAACGATAACCAAATGATTTGAAAGATCATTTATCATACTTAATCTAGGAGATAATTCTACAATCTCGCTGCTAAATTCTTTATTAAAGGCCTGATATATTATTTTATCGGTAAATAGGTCTTGATTATAAATGTTGATTTTTATATTATTCTCATATTCACCACCAGATATTAAAACATCAGTTAATAGATCAATATCTGCTAAAAGGCTTTTGATTTCCTTTTCTTGTTTAGTGAATAAGCGAATGTCTTCCAAGCGGTTTAATCGATAAGATATCTGATGTAACTCGTTCAGTTTATTCTGTAATATTTTAATAAGGTTGATATGTTGCTGTTCATTGAAGATGATTCTCTCATCTTTGGCTTTAGCGTTTACTATCAGATTATTAATGGTCATTAAAAGGAGGATGGAAAACAAGAAACTCACCATCATCAAAATAATTTTTCTTGAAATTGATTTTTTCATAGCTTCTAATTTAATTCAGTCCGTGTTTTTTAAAGATGGCTTGGCCCTCTGGAGAAATTGCATAAGTCATAATCTTTTGCGCAATATCAGGATGTTGACTACTTTCTAATTGTGCCAAAATCAATCTCTTTTTTGTGTTTTCAAGGCATGGAATATCCAATATATCCATATAATCGCTATTTCGATCCCAAGTATAGGTGGCATACCAATTTATCACAATATCGGCTTCATCATTTATAATAGCCATGCTTAAGTCTTTTGAGTCTGTGGTAAACCGAATAGCATTTTGTTCCACTTCTTCAAATACACCTTCTGAAACCAATAGCTTTTTGGTTGCTTTTCCCACGCTTCCGCTACTTGGATTACCAATAACAACATAATAATCTTTAGAAGTGAGGCTTTGAATTTCAGCTTTGATATTTAATGGGTTTCCTTTTTGAACGATGACGGCTAATTTGTTGTGACCAACTTTGGCCGTATCTGTTATTATTCCTTTTTTAAATGCCGTGTAAATATAGGATTCGGAACCAGGCAAATACAAGTCTCCAACACCATTTTGCTCAATGGCATTCAGTAAATTACCAGAGCCTCCCTTTGATATTTCAATATGACAGTTTTCTTGTTTTTCGATGATCTGTTTTATTTCCGTCATCGGACGAATCATAGTTATGCCACAATATATTAATAGTTCTTTCTTTTCTTCTTGCTGATTCACTTTGCAGCTAGTAAAAATAAAATGAAGCACAATAAGGCCTAGGAATAGTATGTATTTCTTCCCCATTTTTATAAATCTTGATTTTTAATAAATTATTCGAATACTAAGTTAATCAAAATTATTTGGAATGGCAATTTGGATGTGCTAAGCTAGTACTTGAGGAGTCAATAGGAAATATAATAGCATAGGCTATAAATGACATGTATGGAATGTAGATTTTAGTCTCTACTGTAATGAGTTTGACAAGTTAGATAAATGCAACAAGAAGTTTCTAAAAAACCGAAATGCCAGTATAAGTGGTAAACAGTTCTAAAGCCCTTAATCCAATCTTGGAATTTCCAGATGGGTTTAAACCCGGAGACCATACCGTAACCACCAATTGACCTGGGATGATAGCGACTATGCCTCCACCCACACCGCTTTTGCCCGGTAATCCAACACGATAGGCAAAATCGCCGGCAGCATCGTAGAGCCCGCTAGTGAGTAGGAGGGAGTTCATTCTTTTGCTTTGGCGTAGACTCAATACTTCTTGTTTACAAAATGGAGAGAATCCTTTGTTCGCAAGGAAAATAAATGCTCGGCTTAAATCGGCGCATGACATTTGAATGGCCGATTGGTGGTAGTAAACATCTAAAACCTCTTTAGGTTCGTTATTCAGGTTTTTATAGCTCTTTAGGAAGTTGGCTAAAGCCACATTTCTATATCCTGCTTCTTTTTCTGAATGAGCTACCTCGAAGGCATAGGAAACTTGAGGATTTCCAGCCAAATTTCTAACAAAGGAAAGGAGTTCCTTTTTCATCTTGCCAGGGTTTTGTGTAATCATATCGGTAATCACCAAAGCTCCGGCATTCATAAATGGATTTCTCGGAATGCCTTCTTCGAATTCTAATTGTACCAAAGAATTGAATCTTGTTCCCGATGGTTCTTTGCCTACTCTTTCCCATACCTTTTCATGGAACTGCTGCATAGCCATACTCAAACTGAATACTTTGGCTATACTTTGTATGCTAAAAAACTCATCGGCTTGTCCTACTTTAAATTCTTGTCCATCAACGGTATGAACTGCCATACCAAACTTATTTAGGTCGATATTAGATAAGGCAGGAATATAGTCTGCTGCTATTCCTCTAGAAGTTTCTGCTTGCACTTCTTGTTCTATTTGAAGAAGGATTTCTTGTAAATTCATGGGGCGAAATTACTTAATTCCATCAATATTCATGGATTAGTTTCACTAAATCACTTGGAATGAAATCATCGTAACTTTGTTTTACGAATGTATTTTATTCTATTAATCACCAAATATGGCTGGGAGCCTGAAGCTGGAAGTCTGAAGTAAATTTACTTTTAGCTTCGAACTTCCGGCTTCGAAGCACAAAAATTACAAAAAAGAAACACTAAAGCGCATAATTTTAAAAAGGAATGAGACAATAAACGAGAAAAGAACTACACTTACGATTTAAATATCTACGGATACAAATGGTGAGCTGTAATGGCTTGATATCCCGTTTTATAGAGCTTATCTTTGTATCAACAAGTTTAAGGAATAAGTGTTAAGAACGAACAATTAGGAGGACCAACCATGAAAAAAGTATTACAAATTACCACCAGTATTATTATCATACTCAGCTTAAGCTTTTTTAGTCCTTTAAAAGCTCAAAATTCACAAATAGAACAAGAAACACAATTTAATATATATCCTAACCCTGTGATTAGTGGACAAGTGGTAAAGATAGAAGTAGAGGTAGATGAGAATAAAATCGTTCATTATTATGTGTTCGATTTTGCGGGAAGAATGATAGAGGAGTCCACTGGTCATAGTTTAGGCCTAGGAGAAGTAAGTTTGGAGAAAGAGTTCACCATAGAGATGAAGGGAATGTATTTTGTTAAGGTGATTATGGAAGATGTTAGAACGAATACTAAGAAATCTATGGTGAAAAAGCTCTCCGTTAATTAGTCTTTGGAAGAAAATGTCAAATACTGCGTTACTCTAGATTTGAAATCAGTCATTTACAAAAGTAAACTCCTTAATTTCAAAACTTCGAAAGCCTTGTCTTTGACCTCATCTTATCAAAGACCTAAAAAAAAGGTGTTTTTTTGAAGGCACATTTAAAAAAGACATAAAGATATTTGTTAATAAAACCCGAATTGATTTTGATTTCAGAAAAGCCCCGGATCGCGAGATTAGGGGCTTTTATATTTTCAAAATAGATGTTTACATTTTTCTGCATAAACAGCTGCCTTTTCTTTATCATGAAGTAGTAAATACAAATCATGAATTTCTTTATAAATATAATCGTTTGATACACCATTTTTATCAGAAATTAGAAACGCATCCAAAGCTTCTTGGTACCTGTTTTCATCACGATATATATATCCTAAATCTTCTGCTATGACAGAAGGAGTCTTTGATATTTCTAGACCTCTTTTTAAAACCTCAATACCTATACTGGGTTTCATCTGTGAATAATACATTTCGTAATCACCAGTGGCCTCACATGCAATCATTGGAATAACTTCCTTTTCCTCTAACTCATAAGTTTGAACATAATTTAAGCCGCCTTCAGTCTGAAAAATGACATAATCACTGATTCTTTCAGGTAGTGAAACATCCATAAAACAATCATTTTCATTATGTTTGGAGTCAATCAAAATTGCTCTGACTATACAATGGGCTTCTTCATCAGGAATAATCATTTCTAGCTTAGGTGACAAAATCCACTCTCTAGGATCCTCAGAGTTTTCTTCAATGATATCAAATAATAAGGATTGTTGCTTTTGATGGTATATATCTTTCAATTTCATATTTATAAGTTATTGGTAATGAAAAATAAAGATACAAATATTCATCTAGATAGGTAGTGAAACTAAACAGGAATCTATTGAAACTTTAGGTATAGCGATAAATAAAATATACGAGTGTAAAACTAAGATTCTAATTATGACTTCTTCTATATGTATATCGCCATTAACCATTGTAAAATTCAAAGTGTGCTTAAGGCCTACTTTAAATAGGAAGTGGTATTAATCTTCAGCATACAAAAACAAACAACTATCTCCATAACTTAAAAAGCGGAAATCATTGTCCATAGCGTATTGGTAAATTTCTTTCCATTGCTCTCCCAAATAGGCCGATATGAGGAGGAGTAATGTGCTTTTTGGCTGGTGGAAGTTGGTAATCATGCCATCAATCATTTGATAGTCGTAGCCTGGACCAATGAGTATTTGGGTTTCGGAGCGCAGCTCCTGGAGTTTGTGCAGAATTAGAAAGTCGAATATAGCTTGTAATGATTGCTCTACCGAGGGTAAAGACGCTATATGCTCGTCCAACTCATAAGCCTCCCATTGACTGATTTTATATTCTTCTAGATTGGGTTGATGAATCATTTTTACGCCGATCCAATATAAACTCTCTAAGGTTCTAATACTTGTAGTTCCTACTGCTATTAGCTTTTGGTCTTTTTTATTAATCAATGATTCAATTAATTCCTTCTTCACCAAAATTTGCTCAGTATGCATGATATGATTGCCCACTTCCTCATCAGAAACTGGTTTAAAAGTTCCAGCACCCACATGCAAGGTCACATAATGAGTTTCTATTTTTTTATGAGACAATTTCTCCATTACCGCATCCGTAAAGTGCAATCCTGCTGTTGGAGCAGCAACCGAACCCTCATTACGTGCATAAATGGTTTGGTATCTAATTTTATCGTTCTCTTCGGCATTGCGATCCATATATGGAGGCAATGGAATTTTGCCAGTCTCTTCCAATACAGTAGCAAAATCAAGCTCCTCAGGTGTCCAAGTCAAACGGATATAGCTATATTCTCTTTCGTCTTTAAGTTTTTCTGCTTTCAGCACATTCTTTTGACCAGTTAACTCAAAGGGCATTTCCAGTTCACCGCTTTTCCATTTCTTTCTATTGCCAATAAGGCATTTCCAAACCACTCCACTTTTTTGCTGAAATGCATCTTGAATTTCGCGAGTAGGTTCAACTGGTTCTAGGCAAAATATTTCGATTCTAGCGCCTGTATTTTTTGCAAATATCAACCGAGCTTGAACCACTTTGGTATCATTAAAAACCAAAAGGCTATTTTCTGGTAAGAAACTTGAAAGCGTTTTAAACTGACTTTCCTGAATTTTCCCATTAAAATACAATAGCTTAGAAGCATCCCTTTCTTCTAAAGGATACTGTGCAATTCGATGTGATTCTAGAGGGTAATCGTATTCTTGGATTTGTATATTTGAGGGTCTTTGCATAGTAAATCCGATATGTTTGATTAGAGGTTCAGGATGTCATCAATATTTAAAACATCGAGGTATTCATCTACTATATAACCTAATTCTGGGGTGTCTATTTTGCGAATTTTGTTTAGGTCGAGATCGTAGATGACTTCCACATAAAACTGCTTGTAAATATAGAGTTTCATGATACTTTCTTCTTCTTTCTTTTCCATAATCAATCGCCCAGACTCCATAATGAGTAGCAGTTTCTGAACTTGTGTAAGACTATTAAAGCGTGCTTTTTCCATAAGTGGTATTCCTGCTGCAAAGATACTGGAAATTGCTTTTGCTTAGAAAATTTAAGAATCTTTCAGAATTAGTCTAAACATCATTCTTATAATTATTGCTCATGTCATTTACTTGATATAGCCAAAACTTACCAGCTTGCATTAATTAAGCTTCGGTTTCAAATCGAAACTATCAGGAGAGCATTAAATAATACGCATCTCAAACGAACCAAAAAATCTCTTATCTTCGCATGTATTCTAAAACATTTAGTCAGTGAAAATATATTACGGTTTCGACGAAGTGAAACACATCAAGAATGCAGTGGTAACTGTAGGTTCTTTTGATGGTGTTCACATGGGGCATCAAGTCATTATCAATAAATTAAAGGAATTAGCCAGAATTGAAGAGGGCGAATCGGTGGTGATCACCTTTTATCCTCATCCAAGAAAAGTTCTTTATCCAGAAACTACTGGTAGAGATTTATTGATGATCAATACACGCAAAGAAAAGATTCATCTTTTGGAAAGAGCAGGAATCGATCATCTGATTTTTGTGGAATTCACAAGAGAATTTTCCAATACTACATCGGCACAGTTTGTGGAGGATTATCTCATTAAAAAGCTGAATACTAAAGTATATGTTACTGGTCAAAATCACCATTTTGGTAAAAATAGAGATGGAGATATTGATGAGCTTTCTAAGCTTGGAAAAGAACACAACTTTCAAGTTGAACTGATTCATTTGCAAGATATTCAAAATGTAGATGTAAGCTCCACATTGATTAGAGAGTCTATTATTAGAGGGAAATTGAATACTGCCAACTTGTATTTAACTCATCCTTATTTTGTGATTGGACATCTTTCTTCCGGAAGTCAATTGTATAAACGGATGGGATATAATACATTCCGTATGGATATTGGCGATAAGTATAAATTGATTCCTCCTTGCGGTTCTTATAAAGTGAGAATTAATTATAATGGTCATATTGACGATGGAATTGCTTTGATTAGTACTTGCACCAATGCACTAAACGAAAGTGTTCTAGATATTTATACTAAGAATATGGATGTTCATAACCTTCCAGGTAAAGATGTGATTATATATTTCTTGGAGGAGCTTAATGTTCAAGACGACGAGAAAAAAGGCAGCCTTCTCAATTCCATCATGATGAAGGATTTGATTAGATTCGATAGCAATGGCTGATGCCGAAGCCATGCATATTGAGTTTCTAGGGACTGGAACATCATTGGGAGTTCCTATGATTGGTTGCAAATGTCATGTTTGTAAATCAAGCGATACTAAGGACAATAGAATGCGTGCTTCTTTGTTGATTAAATACCAAGGAAAAAATGTAGTGATTGACTGTGGACCAGATTTCAGGACCCAGTTACTACGTGCTGGTGTTGACGATTTAGAAAGCGTAATTATCACCCACGAACATCGCGATCATATTGCAGGTTTAGACGATGTGAGAAGCATCAATTATATCCTTAGGAAAAGTGTGGAGCTTCGCTTATCGGAGGAGTCTTTAAAAGCAGTAAAAGTTGAGTTTCCCTATATATTTAACCCTGGCGATTATCAAGGTGCTCCCCAAATAGATTTAGTACATTTAGATGATGAGCCTTTTGAGTTAAATGGGTTGAAATTTATTCCATTAAAGGTGATGCATCGCCATATGAAAGTATATGGTTTTAGAATAGGCGATTTTAGTTATATCACCGATGCCAATTATATTCCAGATGAAACCATGGCGATTCTAAAAGGCACCAAAATAATGGTATTAAATGCCTTAAGGTTAAAAAAACACCCGTCACATTTTAGTTTAGAAGAGGCTATAGAAATTGCTCAAGAAATTGGAGCTGAGAAAACCTATTTCACCCACCTCGGCCATTTAATTGGCAAGCATGAGTATGTAAATCCCAAGCTCCCAAAAAATATGGAATTGGCTTATGATGGTTTAAGCTTTTCTATTCCTTATTCTCAAAATTAATTCTGAAAAGGATTGGCATATTCTGTGTTATTCAAGAATGTTTCATCGGTAAGCGTCATCAAAAAAGCTTTTAAATCTGCTATATCTTGTTCATTCAACTGCAATCCTGGTTCTAAATTATATTGCATTGCATCATCAATGGTTGTAGAGGCTTTTACATGTCTGTTATAATGCTCCAAAACTTGATTTAGGGTTTCAAAACGACCATCGTGCATATAAGGTCCTGTTGCCGCAATATTCCTAAGTGATGGGACTTTAAATTTAGCTCGGTCTGCGGGGTTTTCTGTGACAGAAAAATAGCCATCATCAGCAAAATCGACATCAGTGTCCAAACCATTATTCATATATTGGTTATTGGTGAAATTTACTCCTGCATGACAGTGAAAACACTCTCCTCCTTTTTGCTGACCATTGGGATCGTATTCTGTAAAAAACAAGTCTTTACCACGTGCTTCACTTTCACTAAATGTTGCAATTCCTAATAGCACTTGGTCGTATTTGCTATTCATTGACAAAATGGTCATCATAAACTGTTCCATGGCCAATCCCATTCTCTCGCTACTAATTTTATCATCACCAAAAGCTCTTATGAATTGATCTTTGTAAACCTTAGATTCCTCCAGTTTTGCTACTACATTTTCTAATGTCTCATTCATCTCTAGGGGGTCTTGAATAGGCATGAGTGATTGTTCTCTCAATGTTTTTGCTCTTCCATCCCAGAAAAAACTATTATTATGCCAAGCCATATTAAAAATGGCCATCGCCTGACGTTTCCCTTCCAAGCCTTCTACACCTTCGCTAAATCTCCTGGTATCGCTAAAGCCATCTAATTGTAAGTGACAATCTGCACAACTTTGAGAGGCATCTTTCGAAAGCATGGGTTCATAGAACAACATTTTGCCGAGCTCCACTTTTTGCTGAGTCAGCTGATTGTCTTCAGGAATAGGTGGTTTTGGGAAGTAACTGGTATTCAATACATAAGAACTTGTATCATAAACAGCGACCTCCTCAGGTTCGGTGTTTTGGTTTTCATTTTTATCGCAACTAATGAGCAATATGCTAATTAATGCCAATAGACTTAGAAATTTATTCATGGTTTTTGGAAGTGTTTATTATTAATAAAAGACTCATCTGTAAGGCTTTGTAAAAAGGCGATGAGGTTTTCTTGGTCTTGTTTACTTAAGTTCAAGGGTTTAATCAATTGGTTTTTGTGGGGATGGTTTTTTCCTCCACTGTTATAGTGGGCCACTACTTCTTGCAGATTCTTTAAGGAACCATCATGCATATAAGGAGCTGTTATGGCTATATTCCTTAAAGAAGGAGTTTTGAATAAGGCCAAATCAGCTTCGTCATAGGTTAGTCTATAGCGACCCTGATCCTCATATTCCTCGTATAATCCATTATTCTCAAAGGCATAATTAGAGAAATTAAAGCCAGAATGACATTGGAAACAATTGGTTTTTTCACTATTAAATAATTCTAATCCCGCTTTTTGTTGTGGATTTAATGCTTCATTATTATTTTGAAAGGAAAAGGCATCATATGTACTATTTCCACTCAATAAACTTCTTTCAAAAGTGGCTATGGCTCTAGTAATAACAAATGGATCTATTTCCCTTTGGTATGCTTCTTGGCTTAAGGAAAGGTAGAACTCATCTTCTCTTAACCTTTCAGTTATTTCTAAAAGATTAAAATCAAACTCTACATGTTCTTGCACTGGAACCAATACTTGCATTTCAAGAGTATTTACTCCGCCTTCACGAGTAAAATAAGGTTGATAGGCCACATTGGCCAAAGAAGGAGAATTCCTTATTCCAGGGCTGTTTTCTACACCTAAACTGACTCTGGTGGTATCGCTAAAAGCAAAAGAGGGCAGATGGCAACTGGCACAACTGATACTTTGATCTCGTGATAATGATTTCTCGAAAAATAGGTTTTTTCCAAGTTCCCACCTGGCATGAGAATATTCATTATCCTCGGGATATTCCACGGCAGGAAAACCCTCAGGAATTTCCATAGAAAATGGAATTTCCTGAATAGTTTCTGAATCCTCTACCTTTGAACAAGCAAAAGCTCCAAATAAGAGGATAAAAAATATGAAAAAAGGAGTTCTCACTAATTTCTTATTGACTGATCACTAATTTTTGTGTTTCAATAACCTGAGACTGATTTATTAAGCTTAAGAAGTAAATTCCTGCTTCATCAATATCTATATCAAGTTTGGTCTGATTGGCTTCTATAAATTGTTCTTTAATAATACGGCCACTTAAATCGGTGATCTGTAGTTTAGAATTTGTAGGATAATCTTTATAGAGAAGAATATGGGTTTGATGAATGGTCGCAGGATTAGGTGCAATTACAAAACTAGCTTGTGGCTCTAAATCATCAAGCCCAGTAAATACCATTTGCGAAAATACTTTAGTGGAGAAATTAGACAATAAGACTGCAGATTCGCCAGTTTCAGCATGTGAAAATAAACCTGCAGAAACATCAATATTTTCAAGTAAACCCATATAATCAGCTTTTATACTGATGATTCTTTCATCACCATTGACCAAGTTGGCAGTAGGAAGATTTACCATTAAATAATTAATATCACCTAAACTATGTATCTGATAGTCGATTAATAATGCAGTACCAGTCTTTCCTTCTAGTGCAGCAAATCTATAGCCCGAAGCCCAGCCCCAATGCATATCAGGATTTTGTAGTGCCAATGGATGGCCTTCAGGATAAGTAGTAGGATCTAGATGGTTTATCTCAGGTTCAACACCTATTCCAAATCGAATTTCTTCAATAACATCAATGTCATGATTTCCAAGATTGAAAGACATTTCCTCTTCCACATTTACTAATAGCCAAGTG
Organism: Lentimicrobium sp. S6; assembly: GCF_013166635.1. NCBI lineage: Bacteria > Pseudomonadati > Bacteroidota > Bacteroidia > Bacteroidales > Lentimicrobiaceae > Lentimicrobium > Lentimicrobium sp. S6. Next base: position 10,852 of record NZ_JABKBZ010000001.1, read on the forward strand.
TCTTCTATGTCTGTAACTATTCCGCCGTCATGAACAATTTTAATTTGCGACACATAGTATTGTAATCTTGTGATGGAATACTCATAATCAAGATCATGTGTATAGGATTGTTCCATTTCTAGAACTTGGTCTCCCATATAATTATTAATATTAAGGATTATAGCGTTTTGAGCAAAAGAGCCAAAACCTAATAATACCAATAGGGAAAAGAGTACAGTTTTCTTCATAAGAATAGTTTTTAATTTAAAAATACATAAAAGCAAAGCCAGGGTATTGGCTTAATTGTTTGTGCTTCTTCCGGTATACCTTCTATGTATAAATGGAGAAAAAAGGCTTTAAAATCACTTCGTAAAACCCTATATTATAGTCAAATATATGAAAACAATCTTCAATTCAAACATAGTGGTTTTGTATTTAGGTATTTTAATGTCTTAATTATTTGTTTTTGCACTAAGACTCATTTGTAGAACTCAGAAAATGAGTAGGCTAGAAAGGTGAATGACAAAACAATATACTTTGTTAAATATTTTATAAAGTTTTAAATAGAAAATGTGCCTAGGATAAATAGGCGATGATGAGTGATTATTTCTAAATTTGCAAAAAAACAAAGATATGCTCTCTATCATAGTTGCCGTTGCTGAAAATAATGCCATTGGAAAAGATAATGATCTCATTTGGTATATCTCAGACGATTTAAAACGTTTTAAGCGCTTAACTACAGGTCATACCATTTTAATGGGAAGAAAGACTTACGAATCTTTACCAAACGGAGCCCTCCCCAAAAGAGAAAATGTGGTGATTACTAGAGACAAAGACTTGAAATTAGACAAATGTACCATGCTACATTCTGTTGACGAGGCCATAGAAAAATATGCCAAGTCAGAAGAAGAAGTATTCGTGATTGGAGGAGGGAGCATTTATGAGAAACTACTTCCATATGCACATAAAATCTTCTTGACTAAAGTTCACTCTAGCTTTGAAGCAGATGTGTTCTTCCCAGAAATCGACATACAAAACTGGAAAGTTATAGCAGAAGAGCATCATGAGAAAGGGGAGAAGAATGAGTTTAATTTTAGTTTTATTGATCTTGTGAAGGTTTAACCAACGGAGGCCCTGAGACATAAGGGATTTTAATAGTGGAGTGAGAGAATGATAGGATCTATGGAGCCTCTAATGCTATTAACTCATTCACTGGGGTGTTCACTCATCATAGCCATACTTCCAAAGATTCTTGTACTATCAAATCATGGTCAAAAGCCAATTCAGGTAATTCATCAATAAAGAACCATTCTGTTTCACTGGCATCATCACCCGCTTGTGCTTCTTGTTCTTCTTCTAAAAAAGCTCCAAAAACTACACTTACCGTTCTTCCTCTTGGGTCTCTTCTGGGTTTGCCATAGGTTTTTAATTGTTGAAGTTTCACATTTGTAAAATGAGCCTCCTCCTCCAATTCTTTAAATCCTCTTAGAGAAGTTCTAAGGATTTTTTAAAGAGATTGTTGGTTTTTTATGAAGCAGAATATTATGTTGGTATCTTTATATTTAATGATAAACCTAATTAATTTACTATATTTGCGTATATAATCCATGGTATATGGATTATATACGCAAATATAGTATTATGATAGGTGAGATAGAAAGAGAATTATCAAAAATAAAAACCCATATCATTGACCATTCGAGTATATCAAGTATACTTATGAATTTGGGGTATTTTAAGGTAAATGATAAGATAAATCATTTAAAACAAAAGGGTGTTTTAAAACCAATCAAAAAAGGTTTATACTACCACTCATCTATTATTACAAAAAATATTATTTCAAAAGAATTATTAGCCAATACTATTTTAGGGCCTTCTTATATTTCTTTGGAATATGCTTTATCATATCATGGTCTTATTCCCGAAAGTGTTTTTCAGTTGACATCAGTTTGTACTAAACGGAGCAAACAATATGATACAGAATTAGGTGTTTTTAGTTATAAACATATTAAAAAGGAATTGTTTTCTATTGGACTTAAAATAGAGCATGCCAAAAATGGTTTTTTTATGATAGCCACAAAAGAAAAAGCATTATGTGATATGATTTATTTAAAAAACACTTCTTTTTTTTCTAAAAAGGAACTCATTGCTTTTTTAGAAGATGATTTAAGAATCGATATAGTTGATTTAAACAATTTGAATATTGAAATAATAAATGACTATTACCAAAAGAGTAAATCGAAACGAATTGCTATTTTTCTCAAATTACTAAAAAACAATTGATGAATATTTTAGAACAGATGCTTTCTAAATATGAAATAGAAAGTGAAAATGATATGATAAATGCCCTGAAAGAGATATTTCAGGAAATCGTATTATTGGGATTGTATAGAGGTGGTTTTTTTGAGAAAGCGGCATTTTACGGAGGTACTGCATTAAGGATTTTATATGGCTTAGATCGTTTTTCGGAGGATTTAGATTTTACTTTGCTAGAAAAGAATAAAAATTTTAAATTGGAACCCTATTTCCCTGTCATTATTGAGGAGTTTAACTCCTTAGGAATTAGTATCAATATACATACCAAAAAGAAAAGTAGTAACATCAGCCATATTGAATCAGCTTTTTTAAAAAATGATACTTCTCTACATTCTTTGCATATCTCTTCTGAGAATATTAGTTCCATTTTGGGAGGTATATATTCCGGCAGAAAAATTAAAATTAAGTTTGAAATTGACACAAATCCCCCATTAAAATTTCAAACAGAATCAAAAACCTTATTAATGCCTATAACTTTTAATATTTTAAGCATGAGTTTACCCAATCTTTATGCGGGAAAAATGCATGCTGTATTGTTTAGAAATTGGAAAACAAGGGTTAAAGGAAGAGATTGGTACGACTTTGAATGGTATGTAAAGCAAGGTGTAAAATTAAACCTGGAACATTTACAGCATCGAATAATTGAGAGTGAAAATCTTGACAGTGCGTTTGTATTAACTAAAGAAGTATTTATCGAATTCATGTATAAAAAAGTTGACCAATTAAACATTAAAAATGCGGTAACAGAAGTTAGTCCATTTTTAAAAGATACTTCAGTATTAGGTGCGTGGACAAAAGATTACTTTAGATTTTTAACTGGAAAAATTATCTACTGCTAATCAGCTTAAGCCTTCTTATTAAAGAAATAAGCTTTCCAATGATTCTCGTACTATCAAATCATGGTCAAAAGCCAATTCAGGTAATTCATCAATAAAGAACCATTCCGCTTCGCTAGCATCATCGCCAGCTTGTGCTTCCTGTACTTCTTCTAAAAAACCGCCAAAAACCACACTTATCGTTCTTCCCCTTGGATCTCTTCCGGGTTTACCATAGGTTTTTAATTGTTGAAGCTTCACATTTGTGATATTGGTTTCCTCCTCCAATTCTCTATAAGCTGATTCTATTAAATCTTCCTCCATCTCAATAAATCCACCTGGCAAAGCCCAATGATCTTGATATGGCTCATGCCCTCTTTTTATGAGAAGAATTTCGGTTTGCTCTTCAAGTTTTCTTAGTATTACCATATCTACACAAAGCATGGGACGTGGGTATTCGTATGTATATGCCATAGTTTCGAATATTTTTTTCAAAGGTAATATAGATTCTCAAATGATGGGAAATACTTCATATCTCATTCCAAAGAATCAGGTCAAGAACTTTACTATTTAACAAAAAGCGGATTAACTGTGCAGTCCATAAATATTTAGGTGGATGTTTTGATTTCTTTCCAAAATCTATTTCAATCCATTTTGGCAGAAGCAATACATTTTCTATCTTCGGCACCAGTTTTATCTATTATTAAAAATGATATCATGAAAAAATATTTCAAATTTATTGCCGCTTTAGTGTTGTTTATGTCCTTGCCTTTAAGTCAGTTGGCTTTTTCTCAATCTGTAATGTCTCCCAGCGATTTACTCAGTTTGGAACGATGTGGAATTAGTGAATTAAGTCCTGATGGTTCAGAGTTGATTTACAGTATTTCAACACCAAGAACAGCAAATGAGGAAGCTGGTGGCTCACATTATAAGTATTATAAAATGAATATGACCACTCAAGAATCTACACTTCTTTTTGAGGAGGGTTTTAAAGGTGGTTCTCCTCATTATAGTCCCGATGGTTCTCATTTAGCTTTCACTTATACCGAAGAAGGTGGAAAGAGTCAAGTTTGGGTAATGCCAGTTGAAGGAGGAGAGAAAATACAAGTGACCCATGCCGAAAATGGAGTGAGTTCTTATCAATGGCAGCCTGATGGTTTGGGAATGGCCTATCTTTCTATGCAGGTCAAATCAGAAAAAGAAATGGAACTTGATGATCGCGGTTATGGCTTTATCTTTTATGAAGAAAATCTTAAAATAAAAGAATTATATTTGGTACAATTTGATGCCAATTATCAAACTCAAGAGGAAAAGAAACTACTAGAGAACACTCATGTTTGGGAGATGATTTTTAGTCCAAGTAGCGAATATTTAGCTTTTACTACCACCGAGAAAAACCTTACAGATCAAAAATATATGTTCCGTAAAATTAAAATTATGGATTTGGCTTCGGGAAAGCTCATCAATGAAGTAGGAAATATTGGTAAACTCGGAAACTATGCCTTTAATGAGGAGGGTACTCAATTGGCTTTTGCCTCAGCTTTAAATATCAACGACCATGCCGTAAGTCAGGCCTTTGTTTATTCACTTAAAAAAGAAGAAATAACAAATCTCACTCCTGAGAATTTCAAAGGCCATGTGAGTTGGATAGCATGGAAAAGTAATAAAGAAATCTTCTTCTATTCTGGAGAAGGTGTTTATCCTAAACTCTCTAGTGTATCCATTAAAAAAGGAAAACGTGATGTATTATTAGACGCTGAGGATTCAGGTATCATTTTCGGAAAACCCATATTTACTGCTGACCTCAAAACCTTTGTTTTCACAGGAAATACACCCAGTGATTATTCCAATATTTATTCGTGGAGTGGAAAAGGAAAACTCAATAAACTGACCAATGTGAATCCTCAATTAGCCGATATGGAACTGGGAGAGCAAGAAGTGATTCAGTTTATAGCTAGAGATGGCAAAGAAATAGAAGGATTATTGATGAAACCTGTGGGTTATAAAAAGAACAAGAAATACCCTTTGGTATTATATGTTCACGGTGGACCTGAATCTCATCATAGCAATGGTTGGTTGAGTAGGTATTCCACCCCGGGACAGGTGATGGCCGGAAAAGGATATTTGGTGGCTTATTTGAACTATAGAGCCAGTACTGGCTATGGTATTGATTTTGCCATGGAAGGTTTTATGGATCCTGCAGGAAAAGAATTTGACGACTTAGCCGATGGTATTGAGTATCTCATTGCCGAAAAAGGCGCTGATAAAGAAAGAGTTGGAATGGCTGGTGGGTCTTATGGTGGATATGCTTCGGGTTGGTTCGCGACCTATTATACCGAATATGTAAAAGCCGTTTGTATGTTCGTAGGAATTAGTAATGTGAGCAGCAAGCGCGGAACTACAGATATTTCTTATGAAGAGTTGTATGTACACAGTGGCAAACCATTAGAAGAACAGTGGCAGATGAATTTGGAACGCAGTCCGGTTTATTGGGCGCACCAAAGTAAAACTGCTACCTTAATTTATGGTGGTGCCGATGATCCACGTGTACATCCAGAGCAAAGTTTGCAATTATACCGCCGTATGAAAATGAATAACCATCCTGCCGTTCGTTTGGTACAATATCCAGGTGAAGGACATGGTAACAGAAAGCAAGTGGGACAGATAGATGTTATTTATCGTCAGATTGACTGGCTAGATTGGTATGTGAAAGATTTAAAACCTTTAGATGGACCCATGCCAGCGCTTGATATCAGTGAGAAATATGGTTTGGATTGGGAGTTTTAAGAGGTCTGAAACCACACAGACTGATCACATCATGACTCTGATAAACAATGAGTTTCGTTGTATTAATTGAGTGAGATAGCTTGAAGTCTAAAGTTGGAAGCCCGATTTGATTTACCTCTAGCTTCGTGCTCCGAGCTTCGAACCACAAAACTTGTAGAAACTGAAATGCTAAAGGGTATCGTTTTAATAGCAGAAATATAATTCCAACATCATCATAGTTTCACTGATTTTGAATTCTAGCAATGATACTGCCTAAAAAACCCGTAATTTTGTATCCTTAAAAACTCACAGATCATGTCAAAAATAAGATTGGCTATCAACGGATTTGGAAGAATAGGTAGAGCTACTTTTCGCCTACTTATTAACCATCCCAATATTAGTGTTATTGCCATTAATGATTTAACAGATACCTACACCCTTTCACACCTTTTGAAATACGATACGGTTCACAGAGCCGTGAAGGCGAAGGTAGATTATGATGAGAATCATTTGATAGTTAATGATCAATCAACGCTGGTTTTAAAGGAAAAGAATCCTCAGAATTTACCTTGGGCTGATTTGGATATTGATGTGGTGATTGAGTCCACAGGTTTGTTTGCCACTAAAGATAAAGCAGGCATGCATTTGCAGGCAGGAGCGAAAAAGGTAATCATTTCAGCTCCTGCAAAAGATGATGAGGAACAGGAAATTCCGTTTATAGTTTTGGGTGTAAATGATAAAGATATTGACAAGAATCTAAAGATTATTTCCAATGCCAGTTGTACCACCAATAATGTGGCTCCACTGATAAAGATATTAGACGAAAACTGGGGAATAGAAAAAGGGTTTATCACCACAGTTCACTCTTACACTAAAGATCAGAATATTTTAGATGGACCTCATAAAGATTTGAGGAGGGGAAGAACGGCAGCAGAGAATATAGTGCCTACTACAACCGGAGCGGCAAAGGCAGTTACCCGTATTTTTCCTCATTTAGACCAGAATCTAGGTGGGGCAGGTATACGAGTTCCTGTTCCCGATGGTTCACTCACCGATTTAACTTGTACACTTGCCAAACCCGCTACCATTGAAGAGATTAATGAAGCTTTTAAAATCGCCAGCGAAACTACTATGAAAGGCATCCTCGAATATACCGAAGATCCTATTGTATCTCGTGATGTGATTGGCAACTCCCATTCCGCTGTTTTTGATGCTCAACTCACGGCGGTTCTTGGTGATAAAAACAAATTGGTGAAAGTAATCGCTTGGTATGATAATGAGATGGGTTATTCTAATCGTTTGGTGGACTTGGTGGAGCGTTTTGTTTAATTATAGAGAACTTTTAATCTAGATATTGAACTGAAAATTAACTATTTTTGTTTCATGACAACAATTACTATTAAAAATGGAGCTAAACTCAGTAGAGATACTTTTGAAAATTGGGATGATTTTCAGAGAGAATTAATATTGATGCAGGAATCATTTGAACTCACAGAAAAGCATAAGGAGATTTTATTGTCACGCGAAAAAGAAGCCAATACTGCTCAAGAGCCTGGTTTGACTTGGGAACAAGTGAAAAAATCTATCAAGAGGAAAGATGTATAATCTAACTTTTCGACCTCCTGCTAAAAATGACTTGCAAGAAATTATAGAATATTATGATTCAATTAATCCAAAACTTGCTGATGTATTCTTGCAGCAATTAGATAAAGCTGTATATCATATTCAAAACTACCCATTGTCTTGTCAAAAGAAATTTAGTAGTATTAGAGTTGTTTTCTTAAAGCGGTTCAGCTATGGGATTTATTTTATAATTAATCAACAAGAAATAGCTGTTATAGCCATACTTCACAGCAGTAGGAACCCAAAAATCTGGAGAACTCGATAAAAGAATAGTCTTTTTCTATCTAATATTACAATATAAGATAGACTAATACCCAGCCAAAAAAGAAGTAATACTCTGTTGTTCGGTCTCAATACCTAATTTTTTTCTCATTCTAGATCTAGCTACCACAATGCTTCTATAACTTTGATTGGTAATGGCCGAGATTTCTTTGGAAGATAAGTTCATTTTTAGAAAGGCACACAATCGCAATTCGTTTTTAGTAAGGTTTGGGAAATCTGATAATAGATTGGTATAGAAATCCTGATGCGTTTCAACAAAAAGCTTTTCGAATTCTTCCCAATTGAAACTAAAATGCTCTTGTTTTATACTAGTGAGAATAGAGGTGAGATTTTTTCTCATTTCATCAGAGCCATCTTCCCTAATCGACAATATTCTATTGTGGGTATCATTTAGTAATTCGGTAATCTGTAAGGTGTGCAATAACTTAGCTGTAAACTCTTTGTTTTTTGACTCTAAGGTAGAACGCAATATTTCATTCTGTAATTTCCTTTTGGTAGCTTTTGTTTTTTGAAGCCTAAATAGCATGAGAAAGAATAGAGCAATAATAATGAGCCCAATTAATATGGTATACAAAATCAACTCGTTTTTCTTTTGTTTCTCAATGAGCTCTCTCCTACTTTGTTTGTATTTTGCATTCAGCTCAATACTGGTCACTTTCTTAATATTCTCTGTATTGATAGCCTCTTCGCTGAGTCTCTGTTCTATTTCTTTATATTCCAGGGCTTTCTCAAATTCCCCCAATGATTTGTGGATGGTATACAATAATCGAACAGCTTCTTTCTGTACATGTGGATGCCCAATTTCTTTACCTAAATCATAAGCTTTTAAAGTGTAATAAATAGCGGAGTCGTTGGAGTTATTATGGGTATGAAATACTTCTCCTTTGTTTTTCAATAATAGAGAAAGCTCACGATTTGAATTGGCTAAATAACAAAGCTCTATGGCTTTGTTTAAATATATCATTCCTTCTTTATACTCCTCTAAATCGAAATAAACGATAGATAGATTGTGATAAAAGAATATAATATGAGTGGTATCATGAGCGGCAATGGTTTTATCTAAATATTGGTTTAAATAGTTTTTCGATTTAAAAAAGTTCCCCTCATCTCTTTCTAGCACGGATAGATTATTAATGATAGCATGAATTTTGTTCTCATCAATATCTTTAGGAGAAGGATGGCTTTCGTATAAATCTTTGGCTTTTAAATAATTATAACGAGCTTTTTCATAATCTTTCATTATTAAATAAACCGTTCCAATCCTATTATATATGGCAAAGCTTCCTAAGGAATCTATTCTGTTTTGTATCTCTAATGCCTGATGTAGATAATCGAAAGAAAGATCGAATAAGTTGAGCATGAAGTGCAATTCTCCTGCCACATTATACAATTCAATCTTGGTGGTATCATGAATGTATTCATCTAGCTTAAGTGCCTCTTCCAAATAAAAATAGGAGGTACGGGTATTATTATCAAACTCTTTTCTAGCCTTCTTTACTAAAGTCTCCACATAAACATCTGGATGTTCAGCATTAAATAGTATAGAATCTACTTGAGCACTTAAATGATTAGAACAAAATAAAATCAATAGAAGTATTATCCAATATTTATTCATTCCCAGAGTGGTTTTTCTAGAGGCTGAATCAGCAAATCTGCCTTTGAAAATATTTTCTACTTCAATTTTTCTCATGAATCACATTCTTGTTTTCTCTATTAAATTGACAAAACAGATTTTTTAATCTCTTTCCCAATAATTATAGTCACCTAATATTCAGCATTAAAAAACATATGTGCATCTAATGTAACCTCTATAATTGAGATGTGCACTTTATGAAACTGCAAAAACATGCTGCTTTGATTAATTTATATTCTATTTGCTGTGTATTAAAATACAAACATAGCAAGAAACAAATAAACAATCAAAGGAATTTAAAAGAGTAGTGATGAAACTGGATCCTAAAATCAAAACTCTTTTTTTTCAAATGAAATAAATTTAAAAGATAAATTATGAAAACTAGATTACAATTTTTAGTCATTGTCTGTCTGGCCATATTATTTTCATCAAATATATTGGCGCAGTCTTTTGAGTTAAATCATAGAAATAATACAAACCTTGAAAATACAGATAGTCAAGTATTCAACTATGAAAATATGTTTACCTATCCTTCTTCAAAAAATGATTTTGGCTATGCAGATTTTCAAAACCTAAAAAACGAAAATTCAACAAAAGAAGCTTGGGATGTTTTATACCAATGGGATGCAACAACTGCTAACCAACCTGGTGTAGAAACTGATGGACAATATATCTACACAGCCCATTGGAATGATGTAAATATATTTAAATACGAAATGGATGGTACATTTGTAGAATCCTTTACCATCCCTGGTGTGGATAATGGCCTACAGGATTTGGCCTATGATGGTCAATATTTTTATGCTGGTGATGGATCAGACGGAAGTATGGACATTTTTGAAGTGGATTTTACCAATAAAACCTTGGTGAGCACCATCACTGCAGATGCGCCAGGCATTACTGGGATTCTTCATATTGCATATGACAACCAGCAAGATGCCTTTTGGTGTGGTAACTGGGAAGAAATAACCTGTGTGAATAGAGCTGGCGAAATGATTAGCCCAGTGGTGATGTTAATTACGCCAGTAAACGGTGTTGAAGGTGCAGCATATGGAAGTGCGTTTGATCCCTATTCGGAAGGTGGCCCTTATCTATGGTTAAATATGATTGCTATTACTCCTGTTATGAATGGTATTCAGCTCGTTCAATACGACCCAATAGCTGGTGAATATACTGGCGTGGCTCACAATTATACTAGTGATTTAGGTGGTCTTTATGGTTACTGTGGAGGCTTGGCTATTTATGAAGACTACGAAAACAATATCGCAGTTTTATTAGGAAATAATCAACAGACTCCTAATCACATATTTGCGTATGAATTAGCCAGCCTGCCCACTGAAGGAGCTCCAGGTTCTCCAACTGCAGCCTCTGCATCAGCAGCAGCTAATGGTGTTCTTGAATGTACTCTAGAATGGACCAATCCAAATGAAACCATTACTGGAGGAGCCTTAAGTGATTTAGATTTTGTGTATGTCTTTAAAGAAGGTGTTTCAGATCCTATTCATACCATAGAAAATCCTAGCATTGGAGGTATGGAATCTTTTATTGACAACGAGATTACAGTTTCAGGATTTTATAATTACAGCATATACGGTGTAAATGATGCCGGGGATGGAATTAGCACCAGTATTGGAACATGGGTGGGTCCTGATGCACCAGCCATACCTGAAAACATTATCGCTACGGCCATTAGCAATGGAGATGAAGCTTCTGTTACTTGGAATGCTCCAACTATTGGCTTACATGGTGGTTATCTGGAAAGTATTTCGGCTTATAGAATAGTACGCCAGCCCGACGAAATGGTTTTAGAAAACTCATGGAATGGAACTCAACCTTATATTGATAATAGCTTAACAGAGATTGGATATCATTATTACGAGATTACGGCCATAAACAATATTGGGGATGGTGAAACAGGAGCATCCAACTCCATATTACTTCACTATGCTGATGTTACTTATTCCGACCAAGCCTTTGCCATTAACGAAGGCCCTTCTGATCAGTTTGAAGCAGTAGATGTTTTAAATGGAACTTTCGAAATCGTAGAATATTTACCAGTGAGCCCATTTAAAATGTGTGGTACCTATATCAACGATCTACTCTATGTCGTAACTGAGCAAGGACGAGTTTCTATATTTCTTGAAGATGGTCGTGAAATTATTTTGGGAGAAATTAATCGTCCAGATGGTTGGTACCCATCAGGCCTTGCCTATGATGAAGAAAATGACATTATATACATGATGGTTCTAGAGCAGAACGAGGTAGCACACTTATTTACGCTAGATCTTGAAGCTCTTTTCATCACAGAAATAGGAGCACCTGGAGGAAAAATAATGGCGATGGATTTAGCTGATGACGGCTTCCTATATGGTCCCGACATTAATGACGATCAATTGATAAAGATAGATCCTAGTACTGCAACATCCTCTGTTGTGGGTAATATTGGTATGGACTTGGAATATGGTCAAGATGTATCATACGATCCTACGACACAACGACTGTATACCATCACCTGTGGAGCAAGTACTGAAATTCAAAAATACTTTGGGTTTTATGATTTAGAAACAGGTGAATTTAATGCAATAAGTGAAGTGGACGATCAGTATGGAGTATTGGCTGTAAACGATGTGGTTATTCACCCTGTTGATGTGGCTGTAACTTCAGCAAACAACCCTGGTATGATGCAATTAGGTGACACTTATACTCCATTAGTTTCTGTGGCCAACTTTGGTAGTCAAACTTCTTCTTTTGACTTAACAGCTGTTATCAGTAAGGAGGGGTCCAATTTATATGAAGAAACAATCACCATTAGCAATTTAAGCTATTTAGAATCCAACGACTTGATATTTCCACAGTGGACATCAGAAGAAACAGGAGCTTTAAATGTTGTATTTACAGCTTCAGACCCAGGCGGAGATGCAAATTTAGAAAACAACACTATGGGCTATGATTTTGGAGTATTTTCAGGTTGTGAGCATACACTCATTTTGAATGATTCTTATGGGGATGGTTGGACAGGAAATACTATGCTAGTTAGTGTTAATGGTGTTACTGCTTATCCTGATCTAACTTTAGAAAATGGATTCTCAGCCTCTTTCCCAGTTTATGCTGAACATGGAGATGCCATTTTCTTAATCTTTGATGGAGAAGGGGGATTTGGTACAGAATGTTCATGGGAATTATTGGATGGCCTTGGGGAAACTCTCATAACAGGAGCGGGACCTGACTATTTGGTACAGGACGCCAATGCCATATGTTTTGGTGTAGGTATTGAAGACCATTCCTCTGATAACTTAGATGCTAAAATATATCCAATCCCTACATCTGATCAATTAATTATTGAAACTCAAACTTTAGGACAGCTACAGATTTTAGATATGCAAGGCAGAATAGCTTTTGAATCCTTAATAGAAAATGAAAAATCATCTTTTGATGTTTCAGAGTTTGTGAGCGGAATTTATTTTGTGAAAATAATTACCGGTAATCAGGTCATCACCAAAAAAGTGATTATTGATTAGATTTTTAATTGAGTTTATAGGCAGCTCCAATTTGATTTGGAGCTGCTTTATTTAAATACCAATACAAACCCATAATTATGAAAGACCTAGAACAAATAAATAGTGCATTAAAAAAGATTCTAGAAACCACCAAGGAAACCACTAAAGAGGATGAGGAAAAACTAAACACAATCAATAAGGATAAGTTTAGTTTAAGAAAGATTAAAGATAAGATACTGAATAAGAAGAATTCACAATGATTTCATAAGATTGGTATTAATGATGATCTGCTTATTACCCAAGGCTAGTTTTTCCAAATTAAAAAGCCCCAAAGTAAAATACAATGGGGCCAATCACTTCTCTACTAATCTAAAATTTACTCTATTATTAATTGCTTGGTCAATGTTTCTTTTTTTGTTTTTATCTTAATAAAATAGGAGCCAATGGCTAATTGAGAAATATCAATCTGGCATTCATTACTATTTATCTCTTTATCTATTAATACCTGAGTTAGATTTAAATATCACCATATTTTCAAATAATAATTTTTGCTAAAAAATATTTCTGCTTCCTCAATAATCAGAATAGGGCATTAATCCGCGAAACACCCAGTATTAATTAGACTTAATATAAATCACACTTAATTTAATTAAATAAAACTGAACTTAGTGGATATCGTAAGTTAAATCTAATTTACTTTGTATAAATCATTTTTAAGTCAAAAAAGGGATTATGATAGACCAAATGGGAAGCCGAATTAAGAAGAGACGCGAAGGTTTTGGATTGCAAATGAAAGAACTGGCGAAAGATATTGGTGTCACATCTAGTTTGATCAGTCAAATCGAAAGTGGTAAGGCCTTTCCATCTATTGTAACGCTTAAGAAAGTGGCAGATGCTTTACACACAACCGTGGGTGATTTAATTGGTGAAAATGAAAATCAAATTACGAAACCCTTATTAAAAGTGGAGGAACGTAGGTTTGCCAAAAGCAATAAAAAAGGAACCTCATCTTATTTACTTTCCTATCATTTCCCATCTAAACAAATAGAGCCATATCTACTTCATTTTGATGAAAATGCAGATTCAAAAGGAGTCATGACCAGTAAATTTCCAGGACAGGAATTTTGCTTTGTCTTAAAAGGCGAATTTGAAGCTACCATAAATCGCAAGAAATTTAAACTCGAGAAAGGAGATAGCTTTTACTTCGATTCAAGCAAACCACATTTGTTTAAAAATATCTCCAAGGGAGAATCAGAATTACTATGGGTAATTACTCCTTTAATCCAATCTGAAATAAATTAAAAACACAAAAAAATAAATACAATGAAAGTTGATTTTTCAAAACAATTCGCACATCATGGAATTGAAGAAAGTGCCATCAAGGTAATAGAAAAAGAAAACCTTTTGCCTGCAACACTAGTTAATAAAATTCATAATGCATTCCCTAAAATCTCTATTATAAAAGAGGAAAGCAAAGCTATGTTTACTGGTAAAACAAACCGCTATACAGGAATAGATGGTTTTAGAGAAATAATTAAAGTCTTAAACGAAAATGGAATTGACATTGGACATATTGAAGAACGTGAGCTTTTTATCAATGTGTATCGTTTCTTAGCTACAAAGCACGTTTTAAATACCATCAATTGGAAAGATTTCAAAAATGATTCTGTTTTCCAATTGGTATTTCCTCAGCCAGGAATGATGAAGCCAGAATTGGTGAAAGAATATGCGGCTGCAAGTTCTAATGAAGAAAGAGAACAACTTTGTTCAGCATACATCCATAAAACAAATCCACATGATGGCAAACAGCTTTTAAATAAAGCGTATATTGACAATGGAGAAGGTGATATTGATATATTAAATGGTAGTCAACATAAATACCCTCATTGCTTCCTTATTTTTGATAAAACTACTCAAAGCTGTTTTGCTTTCTGTAACTATTGTTTCCGTCATGCCCAAGTGAGGGGAGATGAAGATATGTTCATCCAAGATGATGCAAAACAAGTTCATACTTATTTAAAACAACACAAAGAAGTAACAGATATTCTAATCACAGGTGGTGATGGTGGATATATGCCCTATGAGCGTTTGAAGGAATATTTAGAGCCTTTGACTACTGATCCAGAATTGGCTCATATCAGAAATATCCGTTTGGCATCTAGAGCATTAACGTTCGATCCTCAAATTGTTATCAGACCTGCTTATGACAAGACATTAGAATTATTTAAGACCATTATTGAGAATGGAATTCAAATGGTTTGGATGGGTCACTTCTCTTCTCCAAAAGAATTGATGAACCTAACAACTATAGCTGCTATTCGTCGTTTGAGATCTATTGGAATGACTGTAAAAAGTCAAAGCCCAATCATGAAGCATATCAGTTTATTCCCAGATGAAACTGGAAAAATTGACATCGATAAATCGGCTCAAAACTGGATCGACTTAGGACATTTATTAATGATGCAAGGCGTTGGTTTCCACTCTATGTATTATGCGCGTCCAACTGGTGAACACCATTATTTCACAGCTCCTTTAGCTGAAATCAACGATGTATTTAGTAAGATTTATAGAAGTCTTCCTTCTATTGGTCGTCCGTCGAGATATATCTCTATGACTTCCTCTGCTGGTAAAACTTCCATGCTTGGAACTGTTGATGTTAATGGTAAAAAAGCTTTTGCCCTTAAATTCAACGAAGCCAGAAATATGGAATGGATGGATAAGGTGTATTTAGCAGAATATGACGAAGAGCAAAATACTATAGAAAAACTTAAGCCATTTGGTGGAGGTAAAAACTTCTTCGAGGATGAATTAGCAGCCATCGAGAAAAGTTTAGAATTGAAATAGGAAAATAATATTCAAGGTCCTTACCCCTCCCTAAAGGGTGGGACCTTGGAGTATGGTTAGTGAAAAATAATTAATTAATGCAACAAAAAACAATATCACTTTTTAAAATCAGGCTCCCTTTAGGGTAGGGCAAGACTGATTATTAAAAAATAAAATCATTTATATGATTAACAAAATAGTAGATTCGGCCGCCGAAGCAGTTAAAGACATACATGATGGAGCCATCATTATGATCAGTGGTTTTGGCGAAGCAGGTAGTCCCATCGAACTCATTCATGCCTTGATTGATCAAGGTGCGAAAAACTTGACCATAGTCAGTAATAATACTGGAAGTGGAAATGTGGGTCTTGCAGCTCTTATCGAGCAAAAACGTGTGAAAAAGATGATTTGTTCTTTTCCACGTACAGCCAATTCAACTGTTTTTCCTGAGCTATATAATGCCGGAGAAATAGAATTGGAATTGGTGCCACAAGGAACCTTAGCAGAAAGAATTCGTGCTGGAGGGGCTGGCGTTCCAGCTTTTTATACTCCAGCATCGGTAAATACACCTCTTGCTGAAGGTAAAGAGTCTAGAATATTCGATGGAATTGAATATGTATTGGAAAGAGGGATTAAAGCCGACTTTTCTTTAGTGAAATGTGAACAAGCAGATCGTTATGGGAACTTAACTTACCATGCAACAGCACGTAATTTTGGTCCTATCATGTGCACTGCTGCAAAAAAGGCTATTGTTCAAACCAAGAAGGTGGTGGATGCAGGAAGTATAGATCCAGAAGTGGTTGTCACACCTGGAATTTTTGTAAATCGTGTAGTCGAAGTATCTGAACCTGTCAATGAATCAGATTTAGTGGCTCAAAAATTGAAGTACCCATGGTAGATAATCAAATAAAAATAGGTTGGAGTAAAACTGAAATGGCCCAGAAAGTTGCTCTTGATATTCCAGATGGTTCTTATGTAAATCTTGGAATTGGAATGCCCGAAATGGTAGCTGACTTTGTACCTGAAGGTAGAGAACTCATTTATCAAACAGAAAATGGTTTGTTAGGTATGGGACCTGTTCCTGAAGTGGGACAAGAAGACCTTGAATTAATCAATGCAGGAAAAAAGCCGGTAACAACCAATCCTGGAGCTTGCTTCTTTCATCATGCAGATAGCTTTACTATGATTAGAGGAGGGCATATAGATGTATGCGTGCTCGGAGCTATGCAGATATCCGAAGAAGGTGACTTGGCCAATTGGTCAACAGGTGCAGCCAATGCAATCCCCGCAGTTGGTGGAGCTATGGATTTAGTGGCAGGAGTAAAGAGAATTTTTGTCATTACCCAGCATAATACCAAAGACGGAAAATCTAAACTGGTGAAACAATGTTCTTATCCATTGACAGGAAAAGGAGTTGTAGAAACCATATATACAAATTTGGCTATCATAGATGTGAAGGAAGAAGGGTTATATGTGAGAGAGCTGGGGCCAAATGTAAATTTTGAATACTTAAAAGAAAGAACTGAAGCACAATTATTTCAATAAACAATCGCATAATAAAAAATCATGAGTAGTCATTCGTATAATACCAACAGGAAGCATAGCTCGGCACTTTATAAAAGAGCCAAAGAAGTTATGACAGGAGGTGTGAGCAGAAATACTATTTTTCGTCGCCCTCATCCATTTTATGTAGCCACTGCAAAAGGTAGCTATGTTACCGATATTGATGCCAATACAAGAGTTGATTTTGCCAATAATATGGCCTCACTTATTCATGGCCATGCCCATCCCGCTATTATTGATGCTGTGAACGAACAAATGCACAGAGGAACTGCCTATACTTTAGGAAGTGAAGTGGAAGTAGCATTCGGAGAGCTTTTAGTAGAGAGAAACCATAATTTCGAAAAAATTAGGTTTGTTAACTCAGGTACAGAAGCTGTAATGTCCATGATAAAGGCTGCTAGAGCCTATACTGGACGACCAAAAATTGCAAAAGCAGAAGGAGCTTATCATGGCACCTATGACTTTGCTGAAATTAGTCAAATTGTTAAACCCGATAATTGGGGAGATATTGATAAGCCCAATTCGGTGCCCGTTACTATGGGAACGCCTGAAAATGTAAAAAGTGATGTGATCATTTTCCCATATAATGATACAGAACGTACTTTGAAACTATTGGAAGCCAATAAAAAAGATTTAGCATGTGTATTGATTGATCCTATCTCTCATCGTGTGGGGATGTTTCCCATTGAAGAAGATTATTTAATAGCCATTTATAATTGGACTAGAAAGAACAAAGTGCTTTTGGTTTTCGACGAAGTAGTGACCTATCGTGTTACTTATAGCGGAGCCCAACATTTATATCCGGTAAAGCCTGATATGACAGCTTTAGGAAAGATTATCGGTGGTGGTTTCCCAGTTGGTGCTATTGCTGGTGATGCAAAGGTGATGTCGGTGTTTGATCCCACACGTAAAATTATTAAGCAGCCCCATTCTGGAACCTTCTCTGCCAATCCTATTACCATGACTGCCGGTAAAGTAGCTATGGAGCTTTTTGATAGAAAGGCTGTTGATGACATCAATAATATGGCTGATATTGCCAAAAAACAAATTGAGGAGGCCATTAAGGAAGCTGATGTTCCTGTATTAATTACTGGTGCTGGTTCTATGTTTAGAATGCATTTTCGATATCAAGCTCCTCGAAATTATCGTGAAACCTATCAGTGTCCAGAAGAAAGAAAACTCATCGTAGATTTTCTCGATTACCTCTTCCTTCATGAAGACATCATTATGATCAATACTTTTGCTTGTATGCTGGCTACTACCATCACTCAAAAAGAAGTGGATATACTTACAGAAAGTTTATTGAAAGGGTTTAAAATATTTAAAGCGGAGATTCACAGCTTTGCCAAGTAGAGAAGCTTGAAGCTAGAAGTTCGAAGCATGGAGAATGAGAAATAGTTCTCTTTTTACTTCGTGCTTCGTACTTCAAGCTTCGTACAAAATATAAAAAACTATGAAAAACGTATATATATGCGATGCCATCAGAACTCCTGTTGGTAGATACGGAGGCTCCTTAGCTTCATTAAGAGCAGATGATTTGGCTGCTATTCCGCTAAAAACCTTAATGGATAGAAACCCAGAAATGGATTGGACAGCTATTGATGATGTTTTAATGGGTTGTGCCAATCAAGCTGGTGAAGACAATAGAAATGTAGGGCGCATGGCCTCTCTTTTGTCTGGCTTACCAGAAACAGTTCCTGCTAATACCATAAACAGACTTTGTGGTTCAGGAATGGATGCCATAGGAAGCGGTGCCAGAGCTATTAAAGCAGGAGAGGCAGAATTGATTATTGCTGGCGGAGTAGAAAGCATGTCGAGAGCTCCTTTTGTTATTGGAAAAGCTGAAGGACCTTATGGTCGTAGTCAAAAGCTTGAGGATACTACCATGGGATGGAGATTCATCAATAAAAAGCTGGACCAATTATATGGTACCGAAGGTATGATGATGACGGCTCAGAACATCGCAGATGATTTTAATATCAACCGAGAGGATCAGGATAAATTTGCTAAATGGAGTCAGGATAAGGCTCAAAAAGCTCAAGAAAATGGGAGCTTAGCCCGTGAAATTATTTCTGTTGAGATTCCGCAACGCAAAAAAGATCCAATTATATTTTCAGCTGATGAGCATCCAAGACCATCAACCCTTGAGAAGCTTGCCAGTTTAAAAGCTCTAACAGGCACAAATGGTTGCATTACAGCAGGAAATGCTTCTGGAATTAATGATGGAGCAGGTGCCATGCTTTTGGCTTCGGAAGAAGCGGTAAAGAAATATGGATTAAATTCCAAAGTTAAGATTTTGGGGATGGCTACGGCTGGAGTTTTACCTAGAATTATGGGAATGGGCCCGGTACCAGCAACACGAAAAGTATTGAAGTTAACGGGTTTGAGTTTAGATGATATGGATATCATAGAGTTGAATGAAGCTTTTGCTGCTCAATCACTTGGTTGTACTCGTGAACTAGGCTTAGCTGATGATGATGCTAGAATCAATCCTCTTGGAGGTGCTATTGCTTTAGGCCATCCTCTGGGAATGAGTGGCATGAGAATAGTAACCAGTGCCTATTACCAACTCATTAACACCGATGCCAAATATGCGCTATGTACTATGTGTATTGGTGTGGGACAAGGAATTGCTGTGGTATTAGAGAAGGTTTAATACCTTTAGAATATCAAGTCATAAAAATAGGCTAACAGACTCATTTAGGTTTACTAGCCTGTTTTTTATTCTATCAAAGCATTTCATTTTATTTCAATCCACTTAAGATATATTCAAATAAGGCATTGTTGTCCTCAGTTTTAGGGTGTTCAAAGCTCTCTGTTATATACTTAGGTTTCTCCACAATATTTCTATCCATCATTTCTACAATGGTATTATAAAAACCTATGGAAGTTTTTCCAACCAAAAGCGGAGTGAGATCGTTCCCATCTTGCCAAAATTTAAAGAGCTTAGAAAAACCATTTAAGTATAGGTAGTCTTTGGTAAACCCTCCACCTCTATATACTCTTGTTATTATTTTATAAGCAGATTCTTTGTTTACATTATAGTCATTTACTAGAATGGAGAAACCTGTTTTAAAATCGGCACCATTACACATATTGTCCACGGCAATAACTCTAAGTGCTAATTCTCGGAATCTTTTCATAGTGAAATTTCCAGATAGATATTCCGATAGCACGGCCATGCCTTCGCCGGTAAGGGTATTGACAGGAAGGCCAATACTAAATATTTTCAATTTATCGAGGGAGGCGTTCATGGTGGTTAGCATATGGACACCAATTTCATGTTCAGCTAAATATTGTAATTCTACTTTTGAAAATCTTGAACCCTCCTTTAGAACTACAGTTTTGGTTGAATTTAGGACTAGGACAGAAGATATGCCACTTTTGTCTACTCTAATATTTCCTTTAAATCCATACTTTTCAAATGTTTCCTCAAAAAGTTTTTTTGCTTCGTCAACACCAAATTGTTGCAACTTCTTTGCTTCTCCTTTTATGTCGGGTAATAAGAGGATATACTCAGCATTCCTTATGTCATTACTATCTGGTCTTCCAAAATACCGCAATGAGTTATACAAAAACTGCTCTGTTCCTAAGGATGCCAATAAATTAATTTTGTCGATACTAGCCGTAATCACCGCTTCGTATAGATTGCGAATACTGATGTCTTCAATCTTTTTAGTATCGATTAAATGCAATTGCTTTCTTAGCTCGTAGGGATTAATTTTTATGGGTTTATACTTAAAAACAGGATTAACAGTGAACTTGCTTTTGAAAAACCTCTCCTTTTCTGATTTTACATTTGTCGGATTTACATAGGTGAGTAATTCAAAGTTTTTAAGAAGTTTAAAAAGTTGCTTGTCGATTTTCTGAACATTCTTGTTCATAGAATTATCTAATAGCATATTTTTATCTGTAAACTTCCAGTTAGTTAACTCATTAACAAAATAACTGGCATTATTAAGGATGGCCTTTTTAAAATTCGTTTGGATGTTCTTTATAATCTGAGGATATATTTCACCTGTTTCTTCGTCACAATAAATTTTACTGATTTCCGTAGCTAAAACCAGGGTGTTTTTGAAATTTGTAGTGATATATTCCAAATTATAACCTCTCCCATAGAACACATCGTTAATTTTAGATTTAACATGAATTCCTTTTAGCTGAATTTCTCCAAGTTCTTTTCGCCAATTTTCAACAAAGCCGGCATATTTTTTAAGGTCAACACATTCAGCACCAATATTAAAAACAGGAACTGCTCTATCCCATCTTTTATGATTGTAGGAATGAACGTCATATACCAATGAAGCCCCAAACATGCTTTCTAATTTTTCGATTAGGGCATGTGTAACCCTATAGTAATTGGCATGTTTTTGTTTACTAATATTGGCCTCTTTTTTGGTTAGGGGTTTTTTCCATATTTTTTTTCCCCAAGCCTCTTCATAAATCGGATCTTTTCTATTTAATTCATATTCAAATCTAGAATCGTTTCCAATCAAAGTAATGGGCATTGAAGCTATAAAATCAGCGGTATGAGGATCTTCTTCATACCATCTTTCGTATTCATCGAGGGCCATTTTATGTAACAGCTCATGTCTTACATGACTACCATTATGAATAGCTGTGCATACGTAAGGCACATATCGGTCTATTTTTATGGTAAACGAACCATCCTCAGCAGTAGCCTGGAATGTTCTACCACTTTTTATAGAAGTGACCATTTCTTTTATCGTCATAAAAACAACTTAATCAATCATTATTAAATCCTATTTATTTATTCGTTCAGCTGCTTTTTTGCGCTCTTGAACAACCTTTTCAATAAAATTAATTATTTTAACCTGAAGTTTTGTTTTATTGAGCCTATTGAATTCGGTAATAGCCCCCGGACTCATTACATTTACTTCGATTAATTTACCTCCTATTAAATCAAGGCCGGCAAAAAACAAACCGTCACGAACAAGTTTCTCACCAATTGTTCTACACAATTTAAGCTCTTGTTTGGTGAGTTTATGCTTGGCAATACTTCCTCCTGCCGATATATTCGAGCGAATATCTCCAGTGGAAGGAATTCTTTTTAGCGCACCAACAGGTTCTCCATTTAGCATAAACACTCTTACATCACCTTTTTCTGCACCTGGTATATATTCCTGAAGAATCACATATTGTGATTTCCCATCGCGGCTACTGTGGTTAACATAGAAATCTAATAAGGATTTTATGTTATTTGTAGCTGATTTTTCAATGATAATAACACCTCTACCTCCATATCCATCCAGAGGTTTCATGATCATTTGTTCTTGATCAGATTCGTCGATAATTTGTTTTAAATAGGCCACATCTTTCGAAACATGGGTAACGGGGATAAAATCATGTTCAGGATCATAATAAGCAGCGGTATATATTTTGTTATTTGCTTCCCTTAAACCTCTAACGGCATTCATTACAAACACATCGTCTTTAATAGAATCGAGAAAATTTAACAAAATAGGATCCAGAGGAGGATTGGCCCTCATAAAAACCACATCGAAGCCTGCTAAAGGAAGGTTTTTCCAATATTTTTCCACATTATTTCTAAACGAATTGATACTAGAAGAAACCTTTTGATCCTTTTTAAAAACCTCACAATTGGCCATGGTAACACTTTCACGTATTCCTAATCTTTCTGGAGTGGTCGTTGCTACAGTATGACCTCTTTTAACACATTCGTGTATCATTCGAAGTGTTGAGTCACCTTTTGTCATACTTTCCCATGGGTACATTAAAAAACAAATTCTCATAGTCTATTTTTTTACTATTATCCTTACCCTCGGAATCCTATTATGTGGGTATCTTTAATAAAGTTAGCTTACGAAAATACACCAAAATAGAATTCAAAAAAAATAAAGTCTATTTATTAACAGGGTAAACACATACTTTCAGGTCTAGTTAAAAAATTAACGATTAATTTGAAAACAGAAAAAATGTCCGCTAATTTCACCAATTTCACGGATTATTTTTACAAACAGAGTAGAGCATTGCTGAACTCTGTTTGTAATCGGTGTCAATTAATTTCAGTGAGCTTGCTTGGCTTCGGTTTGTATAAATCTGTGGACAAATAAAAAGTATGCGTTTGCGCTGTATTTATTAACTCTATATTTATAAATTGCCAACCTAATATCACTGCTGCTTCATCCTAACCAAAAAAACCACATTAATGGATGATATTCTGTAGTGAAAATATAGTCCTCGAATACAAATATACCATCCTCTAAGGTAAAAGTCCGGTATAAACACTTCATGGTTTCAGTAAAGGAGATAGAATGCCTATTGTATATATTATCAATGACTTAGTGTGTTGTTGTTTGTTGAAAATTAATTATTTGAAATAGAGCTCTAAGATTACTCTGTACTATGCTATTCATGAAATTACTATCTTTGTTGAGAATAATAAAATATAAATGAGAAGGATATTTCTGATAAGCTTAATGGTCATTTTTTGGAGTCTTTCATGGGCACAATCATTTTATAATATTGATAGTCTGGAAATGGTATTAGATCAAAAAAATGATCCCCAAGTTAAAATAACCATTTTAACTGAGCTGTCTAATATTCTGTTAACTTATAACCCAGAGCAAGCTCTAGATTACTCCGAACAAATTCTTGAAATTGCTGAACTCAATAGGCAACCCCAATTTAAATTGAGAGCCTATTTACAACTAAGTGAGATTTATTTAAGTATGACAGAGCTTGTGTTGTCCACTGAGTTTGCTTTAAAGGCTCGGGACTTAGCTGAAAATATGAGTTTAGATAATGAATATGCGGAGTCATTATTACTATTGTCGAAAAACTATACTGAATTAGGTGAATATGAAAAGCCATCCGCTTTAAACTATCAAGCTCTTGCCATATTTGAAGAACAAAACAATGTGAAAGGCATGGTTAAGGTTTTGGGCCATATAGGTTTTCTATATTCAGCATTGGGGAATACGGAAAAAGCATTGGAATATGATTTGCAATCTTTAAAGGTTGCTCGTGAAATAAATGATTTAATTGGTATTTCAAGGGGCCTCAATAATGTAGCTGTGGTGTATTCTAATATGGGAGAGTTCGAAAGTTTTAGAACTTATATTAAAGAAGCCATAAAGATCAATAAAAAAATAGGCCACCAATTATGGTTGGGAATAAATTATGCCAATCTGGGTTATATTAATCTAATTGAAGACCAATATGATTCTTCATTTCACTATTATAGAAAGGCTGAAGCTCTTTTTTTGGAACTAAATAATACTCCTAAACTTGCAGTGACCTATACCAGTATCTCTGCTTATTATTCTGAAATTTCAGATGAGGAAATGAGTTTGGTATATGCTTCCAAAGCTATTGAAATAGCTGAAAAAGGTCATTTAAAACAATATATCTATGAAGCCGCACAAAGGTTGCATACTATATATATATCTAAAGGGGACTCTAGCAATGCCTATAAATATAGTTTAAAAGAGTTTCAAACGAAGGATAGTCTAAATATAGAAAACAGTATTACCAAGCTATCAAAACTAGAATTGCTCTATGAACATGAAAAATTAATACAAGAAGAAAAGAACATTAGGCAAAAACAAGTTTTCTTTTATATCATTATTGGAACCATCCTCCTTTTTGTGCTTGTGTTGTGGATTGTTGTTCTGTTTAACAGACGCCGATTAGAAAAAATTGAACGGCAAAAACTTGAGGCAGAAATACACTTAAAAAACAAAGAACTCACTTCCAATGTAATGAGCTTAATGCGTAAGAATGAGATTCTATCTGACATGGCAGATAATCTTTTGAAAATTCGAGAAAAGGCCGTGAAAGATGAAACCAAATTGGCTATTATAAAAATAGCTGAAGAATTGCAGAAATCAACCGAAGATGATGTTTGGGATGAGTTTGAACTCAGATTTAAACAAGTTCATAGTGCATTTTACGAGAAATTGCTAAAGCGCTTTCCTGATTTATCGCCCAATGAACAAAAAATATGTGCTTTTCTGAGGTTAAATATGTCTACCAAAGAAATATCCGAATTAACAGGGCAACGAGCAAGCACAATTGAAATGGCACGAACTCGCCTACGAAAAAAACTGGGCATCGCCAACACATCTGTTAACCTTATTACCTTCCTTTCGCAGGTATAGCTTCATAATTTGTTGGATCAATACCATTCCTGCTTCTATCAAAAAGCCTCTATAGTATTGATTTTATATTCAAAAATATCGATCATAAATTCTTGAGGAAATTCCCAAAACCTTATAAACCAACTATAAAATGAAGCCTGTATGGTTTTTGTTATGGTGGTTTTCTTGATCATATTGTTTTTGTAATGGGCTCAAATATACCTTGTTATTGTTTTGTATGAGCGTTATGTTTTTTCCATAGCATATTCCTTATCATATTTGCATCAACAGTAAAAACCAAACTACGTAAATGGCAAAAAAGAAATCGTCATCAGAGGATGAAAAAGAAAAATTTGATGAGTTAGAAGAATTCAATCGCTTTATTGAAAAGAAAAGAATTCAGAATAAAGCCTTAAAGAAAATAATAGATACTATTGAAATGAAAAAGGAAGAAACTAGCTTGTCATCAAATAAATTCGATCAGCAAAAATGAAATTTTTAAACTTAAAATCATGAAAAACAATTTACTATCAATGCTTTTTATAATAATCTTTTATGGTGCTTTTAGCCAGGGAGCTATCAATCAATCCCCTATAGGAATCCAAACAGAAGGGATCAAATCTTTATCAAATGTGGCTGTGAGCATGCCCTTTTTTGAAGATTTTGAATCTTGTGTTGAACCCGAAATACCAAATTATTGGTATAAAATTGTTGCTTCCAGCGATACCTATGCTAACGTTAGATCTTATAATACTCAAGGAGTTGACAATTCTAAATGTGTTAAACTTGTAAATGTTAATGATTTAGAAGCAAATCTTTTATTGATAACTCCTGCACTCGAAGGGGGTGAAGCAAATAAATATTTACATTTCTACTCATGGTCATACGGATCAGAACTATCGGTTGGAACCATAACAGATCCAGCAGATATTTCTACCTATACTGAGCTAGAAGTTTTAAATATTCCTAATATAAATGATATGGAAGAATATGAAGTGTATTTTTCTGATTATACAGGAACTGATGAGTATATTGCTTTTAAGGGTGTTTATAGCAATACCTATGGAGATATCGCACTCGATAACATTACTATTGATGATTTGCAGTCATGTGCAGATCCTTCCGATGTTAATGCCAATGAAATCACTCAAACTTCCGCCCTCATGGAATGGACAGAAAATGGAGATGCCACTCAGTGGAGAATTGAGTATGGAGAAATGGGCTTTACACCAAGCGGAGTTGCTATGATAGCTAGCGATGAAAATCCTTATTTACTCCAAGGACTAGATGCCGGAACCTATTATGATTTTTATGTACAAGCCGATTGTGGTGCAGGTTCTGTCAGCGCCTGGATAGGCCCCTATTATTTCTCTACTCTTTGTGCAGCATCGACAAGTATTCCATATATAGAAAATTTTGAAGAGGTCATTTTACCCTTTATGCCGTCTTGCAATGCTGTTGAGAACACAAATAACGATGATTTGAACTGGATAAGTTCAGATGCAAATGCATATAATGGTAATCAACATGCCATGATTGAATATAGTGATACCGAACAAATGAATGATTGGTTCTTTTCTCCTGGTATTGAATTATTAGGCGGGGAAACGTATAATGTTAACTTCTTCTATACTTCTAGTTCGGATGCTTATTATGAAAATCTAGAAGTGAAATTTGGAACAGAACCCAATGCAGCATCCATGACAAGTGAAGTTATATTTGAAGATTTAATGTTTGCTCTTAACAATATATACCAACCCGCAAATGCATCTTTTACGCCAGATGAAGATGGTATCTATTATGTCGGTTGGCATGGCTTTAGCGAAGCAGGCAATGGAAATATCCTCATCGATGATATTAATGTAGATATGAATGAAACATCATCAGGTTTAGAAGCGCCGACTAATCTTATTGGGCCTGCAGAAGTTGAGCATGGTCAGGATATTATGTTGAGTTGGGAGACTGTTTCTACGCCTTCTGCAAATTTCTTTGAGGGTTTTGAAGGTGATTTTTTACCTGAAGGATGGTCTAAATTTAATATGGATGGTGGTTCAGGATGGATGCAAGTAATGGTTGGAGAGGATGTTGCAGGATGGTCAGGTGGATCTATTACTGCTTGTCCAGATGGTGGTCAATTTCAGGCTTATGCTACTTGGTTAACTGGAGGAGACCCAGTGAGTGATCAGTGGTTAGTAACACCACAACTCACCTATTCTGAAGGAGATACACTAGGCTTTTGGATGGGTACCTACAGAGATGATTATTCTGAGCATATAGAGATTCGTATATCAACAACTACTCCTGATAATCCAGAGGCATTTGATATTGTAGTAGATATTATTGATTTACCTGTGGGTACCCCTATTGGTTGGATCTATTATTACTATGATTTGACTAGCATAGTTGAAAATGGCACTCCTATTTATGTGGCTTTTAGAGAAAATGTGTTAGATAATTATAATGAAGGTAATGCTACTTCTCTGGATAATATTAGCTTGAGAAAAGCAGAGTCTAAATCTTCTGTAAAGAGTTTGTTAGGATATAATGTTTATCACAAGTTAAACTCAAATGATTTTGAAAAAATTGGATTTACAAATGATATTTCCTTTACACATAATACATCTGATATTGGAGTTCATACTTATTATGTAACTTCATTATATACTGAGGGTGAGTCTGAACCATCAAATGAACATGTTGTAGATGTGGTTTTAGGTGTTTCTGAAGAATTAGCCTTGTCCACTCAGATTTATCCAATCCCAGCTAAAGACTATGTAAATATTACATCAGAATATACCATGAAGTCTGTTATTATTTATAACCAAACAGGTCAAAAAGTTCAAGAGATGAATGTGAATGCAGCTGATTATAAGGTAAATACTTCTAAAATGGTATCAGGAATATACACTATTCTTATTGATACCGAAAAAGGAAGAATTCATAAACAGCTTATAATTGAATAATTTTTAGGATTTGATTTAATGAGGGCGTAATTTTTATTACGCCCTTTTTTGGTATGTTTCTAGATTATTAGGGGTTTAAAGAATATGTAATCATGCATTTGTGGTAAACTCAAAAAGTGGACAAGCATTTGCACGACTCCAACAGGTTCAAACGAACCTTCGCTTCATCCTTCCCTTTTTTATGAAAAGCAAACATCATCGCAAAATGGTAATGATTGTTCTCTTATAATTCTTTCAAACATCACAAAGCATCGCCCGATCAGCTTTTTTAAAAGAATATAGAAAAAGTTTTCCATTTCCTTGTAGAGCATATGTTATAAAAACTTCAATAGAAGACTAGCAGCAATGAAAGCAAATCCCCTACGGGGAATAGAAAAACTTGGCAAGAACCTTATATAAGAACTAAACCGCTACGCGGTAAGGTATTTCTCCCTTCAGACACAATTATTATTGGCCTAATTCGAACTGAAAACCGAATGAGTAACTCTAAAAACCTAATCTAACTTGTGCTTCCTCTATATCAAAAGAAGAGCGTTTAAAAGGATGAGCTTCTGTAGTAAAGATATGGTCATCAAGATTAAAATCACCCTCCTCTAAAGTAAAGGTCAGGTAAAAATACTTCATGGTTTCGGCAAAAAAGAAGGTGGGCATATAATCCTTTTTCTCCATGGTTTGCACATCTTTAATGGAGGAAAAGGCCACATCGGTACGACAATATTTCATGATGTCTCTCCAATATTGTTCAATCATATCTTCATATATTTTCTTGCCTGTGAAGTGTAATAAATAATAAGCTGATTCTATGATTTCTGGATTTAAGTCGTAAACAGGATAGGTAGGAACCGCTCTATCATAATCGTAAATCATAGGTTCTAGACCGTATTGGTTCCACAACCAATCCCAAGTAGCTTGGTTTTTTTCGGCTCTTTCAATATCTCCACTTAAAGCCAAAACAGCCGGGAAAAAGGCATCATACAGTGTTACTATTCCTCCTTCTCTTATTTCATTATTATCGGCATACATGAATTTGGTTTGTTTTTCTCCTGTGTGCATATCTACTCTACGGTACCAAAATGAAGTATCGCTTTCATCTACCAAATATGTATTTATTGCATGAATACTTTTCTCCCAAATGGGTTTTAAATCTTCATCACCAAAGAGGAGGTAGG
This sequence comes from Lentimicrobium sp. S6, assembly GCF_013166635.1. Classification (NCBI taxonomy): domain Bacteria; kingdom Pseudomonadati; phylum Bacteroidota; class Bacteroidia; order Bacteroidales; family Lentimicrobiaceae; genus Lentimicrobium; species Lentimicrobium sp. S6. Next base: position 40,404 of record NZ_JABKBZ010000001.1, read on the forward strand.
CTTTATAAAGATATTCGTAGTAAGAGTCGATTCCTGCGCAGATATGGCTGGTTCCATGCTTCCATTCTCCACTTTCTACATCGATGAGTTCTGCTACCAAATTGATATCTGAAACTCTTTCCCAAACGGCTAAATTGGCTTTTTTGGCAGTTTGATAGTAGATAGGATTCTTGGTGTAATAACTCAAAATGCCCATTTCCATCATATAGGAAGCGGCCTCAGCCACATTGATTTTAGAGCCTTTTGCTTCTCCTGTTTTTAGATTAAACCAATAATAAGGCATTCCGGTTGGAGAATCGAAAGCAGCCAACATCTTCTGCCCAAACTCCTCAGTTTTATCTAAAATTTCTTGTTTACCAGTATACTCGTACATCGCTAATAAACCACCCAAAATACGAATATTTACTTCGAAGGTTTTTACATACAAATCCTTATCCCAACTAATGGAATCGATTACATAATTCTCAACCTCCTCAGCATATTCATCCAAGCCCATTACTTTCATGGTGCTATAGGCATCGATAGGAGATATTGCCAAAGATTCTTCATACCAATCTTGGTAACTTTTAGAGAGCGGAAGCAATACATCGTGTCCCCAGGCATATTTTTTATAGCCTTCCCATGAGCGAACAAACTCTGCTTTTACTTCTTCGGCTAAATCTATTTCAACTCCAGTATTCTGTTTAATTTTAGTCTGGCTCTCACAAGAACTAAATAGAATTCCAAAGGATAGTAAAGTCAATAATAAATGTTTCATTTTAATGTATTTATGGTTTTCAAGATTGGATATGATGGTAATTACAGTTTTAGACAAAACTAATACCTTTCTGCAGATGTTTAAAGAAATATATTGATGGGAGGAGTTGATTTATTGCTCTATAGCGATATTCTCTCGGAGTAACACAGTTCTTCTGAACGGTGCAATTATTCGATGAGAATAGAATTGGTTAAACTGCAGCTCGGGAGAGCTGCGTTACTTGTAGGAAAGAGCCTTAATCAAAATTAGAAAATCTTTCTGTTTTTCCCTCTGTATTCAACAGGAGTTTGATGCATATGTTTTTTGAAAAGCCGGTAGAAATAAGAAACAGACTCAAACCCACAATCATAACATATAGATTTTATGGAAGAATTGGTCATAATCAGCTGTTGACTTGCATATTGCAATCGCGCTTTAATCACCGTTTCAGAAAGGGTTTGCTTTAGATGTTCTTTAAGGATTCTATTCACATGATCTACAGAACGCTCAGTAAGCTCAACAAAACCTTGCACGCCTTTTTTAAATCTATTTGGAGTATTATAGTTTTCCAATGCATAGGCCAACCAAGCTGGTATATGGTTTTGACTTTCCTCAAGGCAGTTAATCATTCTAAAAACCTGAATCATAAGGTAATCTAAATGAAGAGAGTTTCTTGCTTGTCCTATCAATCTGTCAGTGATAGCAGACAATTCGTTCAATTGATCAGAATCCAGTTGAATGGTAAAAGGTTGTTGGTCTTCTGACCAAAAATAGTTGCTGCTATTTCTGAAATATCTATCCTTAAAATAGTCAAGGCTATCTTGAAAAAAGGCAATATTGGTGATGACCATACTTTCTTGACTTTTATTTAATTTGAAAGTATGCTGATCTTCTGGCCGAATCAGGCATAAGCATCCCTTTTCCAGAGGAAGTTCTTGCTTATTAACCAAGTGAATACAACTACCCTCTTTTACCCAAAAAATCTCACAAAAGCCATGGCGATGAAGTTGTAAATCGTTTTTTGAGTTAATAGTAGTACGTGCCACATGAAAAACCTCCTCTTCATGGTCTAGAAATGTATTTAACTTAAAATGATTTGTAGGCATGATGCAAAGGTAGTGGACTATCAAAAATAGAATTGAGAAAACAATTCAGAATAGAAAATTCTAGTATTGACTTTCTGAAAAACAATTTGTTACTTGTAGGCCAAATTATTTCTATTAGAACAACAATAAATGGAACAAAAAGATTTACACTCATTAAGCGATGAAGAGCTGAAAGCAGAAGCAAAAAAAATGAAATCCACAGCCACCATAAACGCCTTTATCATAGGTTTCCTTGCTGGAATCATTGTCTATAGTGTGGTTTATAGCACTTGGGGATTAGTTACTTTAGTTCCTTTGTTTATTATCTATAAGCTGGTAAACAAACCCAATCAGGATAAGGAGTTGAAAGCGCTTTTGAAAGAACGCGGCATGAAATAGGTTTACAAGGGGTTCTCATAATACATCTTAGCAAAGCATTCATAGAGGCTTACCGATTGTAATGAATTTCATAGAAATAATTGTTTTTAGCTCAATAACCAAAAGCCAAGGGCAATGTTTTGAACTATGCCCTACTTTGAATTATTTTGATAAATATAAAACCCCGAATTTCAATTATTGAAACCCGGGGTATCTAATCAAATTAATGAACTATTCTATCACAAGTTTTTTAGTGATGGTTTGTTTGTTTAAGATGGCCTTTACAAAGTATATTCCAGAACTTATTTCAGCAATATTTATGTTTATATCGCCTTCTACATCAAAAATGGATTTAACCAAAACACCATTTAAAGTATAAATGTGAATATCTCCTCTTTCCATATTGGCAATATTAATTTTATCTTTTGCTGGATTTGGATAAATAGTAATATCATCGATAGTCTTTAGTCCTGAAACACTTGTAACTAATAAATGATTTTTGGTAGCATTCATTATTTCTCCTGTATTATAGTCTAAAAGCATACCAACTACTTCAATATGGTCTATATCCCATTCTTCGTCTATGATAGTAGAGAATTCCCAGCTATGAGTTTCGCCTGCATTTATTATTCCCGGCAAACTGCTTTCTTCACCTTCAAAACCACCCAAAATAGCTCTAGCTACATCTTGATAAATCATATCTTCAGCAGGAACAGGATTTGGTAGATTTTCATAACCACCCATGACTACTGCCCCTTCTGAATAATAATTTGCTTGGTCCCAGCCTGCACCAGTACCGGTTACTTCATTTTCCATGATTACTGCATTAAACCTATAATTTGATGCAGAAACAATAAACTCCGATGTTAAAGTAAATGTAAGCTCTCTGCTCTCCTCATTAAAAACCTTATCTTCAATAATGATACTTGCTGGTGCTACTTTTTCAATTTCTGCTAGATACGCGGCCTCAAAATCTAAAGGATCTACCACAATATCTCGATTAATTGCACCACTCGGATATCCAACAACATAGGCTCCTAATCCTTCATCATAATCGGGTACAAGCATTGGATCACCATTATGAACAGCAATTCCAATCCAGGTGTCAGGATATTTCATCTTCAAAGAATCCATAAGAACATGTCCTCTAATACACCATCCACACCAAGTTCCAGTACCTTCTTCTCCAACAACCATTTTTTCTGGCACCCACGGAGCAATGATAACATCATGGCTAAGTGTATTATTCTCAACAACTTCGTCTCCATCTAAATCGCTGGAAACCTCAATGGTATATGAACCTGTAGCTGCATTCCATACATCAAATTCAATCTGAATGGTTTCACCGTATCCCAATTCTGTTACTTCTTTAGTGGAAGTGTAAGAACTGCCTTCTATGGAACAAGTAACAGGGAAAGAAATCGGTTGAATTCCTTTATTTTGGAAAGTGGCTACAGGAATAAGATCTCCTGGTTCTATGATTGTTTCCATATCAATTGAAATGACTGATGCGTCAAGATTGATAGATTCTCCTGTAATTTCTATTGAATAGTCTTCCCATTCTCCATATAAAAATGTGGCACAAGGGTCTGGTGAAGAAACTGCTGAAAAACGAGCCCCTACCCTCATTGTAGTGCTGCCAGGTAGGGCATATCCAGGTATTGGAATGTCTACTTCATAAACAGTTCCAGATGATTCAATTAGGAAATCTGCTAGTATTAATTCGGTGGATTGAAATGTAAAATCCTGATTAAAGTCGACCCATATGCTTAAGACTTGAGTAGAGTAATCTGAGATAAAACTAGCTGTATATGTTTCTCCAATTTCCACTGAAGCTTGAAGGCTGGTAAAGTCACCATATCCACCATCACTACATCCATTATTATAATTCTCCATATCGGCAAAAGCAAAGCCTGAAATGCCATCGCCCAAAGAACAGTCTGCAGATGGTATACAATAAATGGTGCTTTCGTAAACTGTAAATTCTTGGTAAATAACATCATTTGAAGGACTTTCATCACCATCTAATAAGGTAGTTACGGTTGCTGTATATTCTCCTGTTTCAGCTAACCAGGCATCGAAATTTATATTTGCGCTTCCTCCAAACTCAAGGTTGGAAACTTCCTTTATGGATGTAAAAACGATATTGGTTCCATTGTCTATTTCCAGTTTCACATCAAAAGATACTGTTTCGGATCCATTATTATTAACTTCAGTTGAAATGAGTGCATCATTACCATTGTAAACATAATCCAAGCCATCTATGTTAATTGGTGTAACATCATATTGTAAAGGATCTCCAAGAGTAATATCATCTATTAACCATCCCATTAATGATTCTGAGTTTTCACTAAAAACAAAACAAAATTGAAAATTTTCTGAACCCATATCGCCATTATCTATATTTATGACTTCGTTAGCCAAATAGGTTTCCATAGAGGCATGTTCATGAGTCCAGACTTCGTTCCAGGTTTGCCCCCCATCGCTAGTCGTTTCTACTCCAACCCAAAACTGACTTGTTCCCATTGGGTCAACTCTATGCACAAAAGAAAGCCCTGCTGCAGCAAAGCCACTGGTGTTAATTACAGGTGAAACAAATTTGGTCGTTCCTGTAAAATCTGGATATCCAACTAAAATAAGCTCTGGAGCCTCTTCTCCCACATAGTTTGTTGATGAGTTGGTCCATTGATTAGCAGCATCACCTGTTGCAGTCCAATTATTAAAACCATTATTGGAAAAATCCTCTGAAAACAAAATATCTTTTACTCCTTTTCCCCAGTCTGAATGAAATTTCTGGTTTATTTCAGTGGTTTTTGAAGGCGTTCTTCCTTCATAGACTTGAGAATAGGTCTGCGCTGAAGCATTAAATGCGAATAGTACAGCAAGAGTTATCAGGTTTAATTTGTAGATTAATTGTTTCATGTTTTTATGTATTATTTTTTGAGTGTTTTTTTCCAATCTTTTTTAGCATTTTCTCAAAAGCAATATTTTCTGCCTCTTTTCTTTCCATGATGATTTTTAATTCTTCTACACCTTTGGATTTAATGCTGTTTTTGTTTGTATCGGGTTTGTTTTTCATATGATCGATTTGCTTATTTGCAAAGCTATAATATAGAAACACTTAGCTTGGTTTTTATACTGCGTCAATACTACGTCATGGTATAAAAATACCCTGACAAAAACCCGTCATAGATAGATTTAGTAAAAAAAACAGAGTTTTAATAATTACTAAGAAAAGAATTCAGGCTTACTTTTGTTTTGGTAATGCCAAGTTTTTTACGAAGTCGTAGCCTCGCAGTTTCAAGAGCAGAAATACTTTGTCCTGTAATTTTAGAGATTTCTTTGGAGGTCATTTCAAGTCGTAAAAAACCACAAAGGCGTTTTTCATTTGTAGATAAATCAGGAAAGTCCTTGCTCAAGTTTTCATAAAAATCGGTATGAACTTGTTGAAATCGAATTTCAAATTCTTCCCACGAACCTTCCTCTATTGATTTATATATTCTTTTTGAAATTCTTTGTATGGCATTTTGTGTTTCCTCTTTTACAGCTTCCTTTTCGATATTAAATAATTCATCGGAGATATTCCTCAACATATTATTCTTTTCTATAGAATACATCACATTGGTGGCCAGTTCTTTATTTCTGAATTCAAGCTCTTTTGATATTTTTTCTTTCTCCAATAATGTGTTTTTCTGTTCAAGACTTTTCCTTTTGGTTTTGTTTCTTTGTATGATGAATAAAACCAAAAAAAACATAATAATTATTCCAGACACTAAACTGAAGCTAAACTCCCTTCTCTGCTGTTTAATCTTTTTTTCCTGATTTATTTTGTCTTGCTCGTATAAAAACTCCAATTGAGATAAACGGGTTTTATTATTTTCAAAATCCAGACTATCCTTTATTTGATATTGTAATTCGCTGTATTCATAAGCCTTTTGAAAATCAGACAACTCAAGGTACCTGCCTTTAAGAATAAATGCTGCACCATATATTACCAGCTTAATATTGTTTTCTTTTCCAATTTTTAAGGCTTGTTGCGAATAAAACAACACACTATCCGTTTGTTTGAGTTTGGTATGGTGCAAAGCAAACTTAAGGTATAGATCTGATAAACTGTAGAAGTTATTTAATCCTGTAAAAAGTGATTCTGCTTTTCGGTAATAATACAAAGTGGAATCATCATTATTTTCATTGGCATTTACCATGCCTAAATTGAGATAATTAACACCTTCACCCAAATGATTACCCAGTTTTTTATTTATTGCAACCGATGCAAAATAATTAGCTTTTACTTTCTCTATATCCCCTCTATTACCATAAATAACTGCGGTATTATTCAAGCCACGAGAAATTCCTTCTAAATCATTTATTTCCCTTGCCATGTTTAAAGATTGTTTATAATACTCAAGGGCTTTATCTGAATCATCCTGGCTAAAAAAATCGACCCCAATTTTATTCAAAGCATTCATGACTCCTTTTTTGTCATTGATTTTTTCGAAGGTTTTAAGAGCTTCAAAGTTCATATTGGAGCTCTTTTTATAATCTCCTAATTCAAAAAAACTTTGTGTGATTATTAGAATGGACTCAGCATATTCTTTTTGATAATCTTCTTTTGCTGCCAATCCTTTGGCTTGGTATGCATACTCTAGTGAAGTCTTAAAATCTGTTTTAGACCAATAAATTTCTGCTAATTGTAAATAGGCCTTAATCTCTCTATGGCTATCTTCATTTTCACGAGATAAAACAAGACTTTTTTGGGCATAGTCAAGTGCTTTATCAGGTTCTGATGATATGATGAGGTCTGTGATATTTAGTAGAATATCGCATTTTTGAGTATCATCATTTATTCGATTTAAAGCGAGCTCCAAACTATCAATAGCTGAACGGCTTTGTGAAAAGGAGCTTCCATAAATCAATAAGAAAAGGAATATGAGCAAAAATGGCTTGTATTGCATGAAGCAAATGTAAGAAATCGAATGGAGAATTTTATAAATACTTAAGAAAAGCATTTAGGATTTGCTTAGAATTCGATTTTCATTTCTTCGGGCCAAATAACAGAATAAAGCAGTAAATACGCCACCAATAATAATACAAATTGCTGTGGAGTGCAATAGATTGCCTAAGCCAACTAGGGGAGTGCAAATGCTTCCTGCCAAAAATGTGATGGAGCCAATAGCTGCCGAAGCAGAACCTGCATTTTCTCGTTCACTGTCTAGGGCCAGTGCTGTAGCGGCTGGAAATAGCAAACCAAAAAAGAACAATACGAAAATAAGACTCGTTTCATAATATATAAATGGGAGATCATAGAATAGACTTATTCCTGTACTCAAAGAGAAAATAAATACGCCAATACTCCCGGTAATGATGCTGTTTTGGGTTTGCTTGAAACGCATGGAAAGGGCAGAACCCAAAACAATACTTAATGAATTCAGACCAAAGCAAAGGCTAAATATTAAAGCAGAATAGCCATAGTGTTCTTGAATGATAAAAGGGGAGGAGGCTATATAGGAGAATAATACCACTGCCGACATCATCAGAGTCAAAGTGTTGAAGGCATAACTCGGGTTTCTGAACACCTTTCCTAAAGTTTTGAAGTTAGATAAGGTACTTTTGTCGCTTCTATTTTCTTGGGCTAGTGATTCCTTTAATCTATAGGATAAAAACAGGATAAGAAAACCTAAACCCAGCAATACCCAAAAAGCACTTTCCCAATCGAAGAATTCCAATAGAATACCTCCCATTACAGGGGAAACAATAGGAGCAATGCCGTTTATAGCACTGATGATAGCGATATATTTGGCAAGTTCTTTTCCGCGAAACAAATCTGTAGGAATGGATTTAGATAAAACCACCCCACCAGCTCCGGCCATTCCTTGTATTAACCTGAAGAACACAAAAGAATAAATATCCCAAGAATATAAGCAAGCTATGGTAGAGAAAATAAATATCCACATACAAACCAAAAGGGGTTTTTTACGCCCATATTTATCACTAAGCGGGCCAATAACCAACTGACCAAGCGCCAAACCCAACATACTCAAGGATAAACTTAACTGTACATTGGAGGCCGAAGTCTGGAAATATTTTGCCAGAGAAGGTAATGCCGGCAAGTATAAATCGGTTACAAATGGACCAAAAGCGGATAATAATGCCAAGCTTATTAAAAGTAGAGTAGAGGTGGTTTTTTTTTGTTCTATCGAGTTTGAAAAATGCTTAGTATTCATTCTGTTTTGACCTTATCATTATTTGGCGAAATTACTCCATTTATCCTCCTAAAAAAAGCAATAATTTACAATCTACAGACTTTAAATCTATTAAAAAGGTAGTCTATAATACTATTCTTGTGTTTTATTTTTGAGAGTTAAACTTCTCAAGCCAGAAACCTGGTAATTCATGGTTGGAGAAATAATCCCATCTAAAAACCTAACATTAAGTAGTTTTATAAAAGCATTGTTTTTCAATTTAAAACGGAGGATGCTATCTAGAGGAATATCGCTTATTTGTTGTAGAATATCTTCTTTTAAAGTATCCGAAGTATATAAGTTTTTCTGCAGTTCAATATCTATCATGGGTCGGGCTTCCAAGGGAATAAACTCATAGGATATTTCTTGGCTTTCGCTGATGTTGATCTCGTAAAACCCTTTAGTCTCGTCCTTCTCAGCAAAGGCTGTTCTTTCTATAGAGCCTGGGTAGATAATGGGCGTTTGACAAGCAGAATAGAGTATTTGAGAGCGATGAATATGACCCGATAAAAACAAATCATAATCTTCAGGTAAATCTCGAATCGGTATCACATCTTTCCCTCCTCTAAAAGTATAATCAGATGGGCCACATGTAGCGCCTTCTATGGATTGATGCATGCACAGGAGTTTGATGCTTTCTTTCCTCAGTTTTGGTGCTATTTCTTTTGCAATATTAGGAAATTTAGACAAGACCTCCTTCCTCACACAAGGGAAACCAGCCATATCGAAATCTATCCCTTTTAACCGAAATTGAAATACCTCTGGCTTACTGAAATAATGAATGAGAGGATGCTGCATAAATAGGGAAACGGGTAAACGAGAACTTTCGTGATTTCCGGGAACGATTACGATGGGAATACCTGATTCAGCAAAATTGAAAATGCGCTCGTAAACCATATCAATAATGGTAGGAGGAACTAAAGTTCTGAAAAAGAGATCGCCACCATGAATCACCAAATCGGCTTGTAATTCTTGTGCATACTCCAAGGCCTTATCGAAGTTGTTGAAAAAATCGATCCCCCTCCTCCGTTTTTCTTTTTTTGGTCGGAGTGGATAATCAAAACCCAGATGGGTATCGGACAGGAAGATGATTTTGGGCATTTGGCAAAGTTAAAAAATAGAACACGAATAACACAGATTATACGAATTTACACGGATCTGTGATCATCTGTTGAATCCGTGTTATCAGTGTTCAAAGAACATTATCCGGAACCCAAACAAAACCCTCCTCCAAATCACCATAAATATTCCCAGCATGCTTATTGGCAAACAAAGCTGCAGTATACAAACAAACTACTGCATCCAATGCATCTTCGTTGGATTTGAGTGATTGACCTTTTAGTTGCTGGATGGCTTTGAAGTCGAAAAAGTGAGTGAGTTCATTGGGTATGATGAGTTTTAATACCTGTGATTCTTGTAGACTTAATAGCAACTCAGCCAACTTTACTTGACCTGCTATCTTCTCCCCAACTTTTCCTTTCTTGTAGACCAATCTTCTCGTTAAACCAAAAATTTCTATGAGTGATGCATGTGGATAGCACTCCATTTGCCATTTAGGCTCTGTTCCATATTTAAAACCCTCCTCCTCTAATCTTTCTGATAGCCTCACACTAAAAGCATTGGGATATAAGTTTTGATTGGTGGGATAACAGCCAGCCCATTTGTTTCGGTATACTTTGTTCAAATCCGTTTCGCTTTTTCGATAGCCGGTTTTATTGGGGATTTTGAGCGAAGCATCTACCGTAATTCCTTGTAGGTTTTCTTGAGCTTTCAAAAACTCAAGAATTGGGTTTAAACCAAAAATCTGAGGATGGATATCTTCTAATAGTATCTCATTGTTTTTTAAATTTCCTACCGCTATGGCCGATGGATTGGTTTCTCCTTTCCATGCTAAATCTATTCCGGCGTATTTCATTTACTTGTTTTTGCATTTTCTATAAGTAGCCAAAGGTGTGAATAAATGGAAGCTTTGGCTACATATAGATTAGTCTACGAATAATGTATCCATGGTTAATTCCTTATCAACAATCTTATTACTATACTTGTTTTGATGGATTCCGAATGTTGTAATCATAGTTAAAAAGAAACTCTTTTTTGATTTACTTGATTTTCGGAACTCATCCATTTTAAGACGAAGCTTTTTTAATGGTATGATTACTCCTTCATAAACTCGTCCCACTTGTTTTCGAAATCCTCTATACTGATGGTTTCAAAATCTACAGTACTCTCAAACTGAATTTCTGGATTACACCACATTCCGAAGTCCTCCTCTTTTGGAGCTGCAATTTGCACTTGATGCTCATTGTTAAATCCTAATTCTCGAGTAGGAGAGTTGTTTTCATCCAATTCTAGCCACCAATATTCCAAAGAGATGATAAGCCTATCTTTTATGGTAGTGGGCTCTTGATAATTGATGAGCTTGTTATTGTATTTGATGATTTTAGTCATGATTGTTTATAATGAGGATTTTATAAGAATCCGCAAAAATACTCTTTTTCTAAGATTGAAATATAGCAACAGTAAAATGACAAAGAGACCCTCGTAAATTATAACCTTTTCCAATTAATGGTATATCCCAAATTAAATTCGAGAAACTCTGCCAACATAAAATTGATGGCTCTTACATTTACTCCAAGCGAAATATGGTCGGTGAAATAGTATCTAGCTCCTAATCTTTGATATAATTGAGTGAAATTTCCATATTGATGGTGTTTGGCATAAATTCCAATCCCACCTGTTAGCCTTAATTTATCAATCACCAATTCTGGTGTATATATCAATCCGATGGTTAAATTATCAAGGCTTTTGGGGCCAGGGGTTCCGTCTGGTTTAGCGGTAAGTCCCCACATATAGTTGAAATCGATTCCGGCCCCGACCTAAAAGCATTGGAATGCTGAAATGAATAATACAAACCTAAACCAGCTATGGCATAATAGTTACTGTCGTATTCGTGCTCTACAATTTGATGATCACCATAACCCAGCATCATATAAAACTCGTTCGACTTCTGTGTCACTTTTGGCATTCTTTCTATGCTTCTTGTATTTGGTCTTTTGTTGATGTGATATTTTAATTCAAAAGAAGGAGATATTAAATTCAATCCTCTATTGGGTCGTTCGAATCCTCCGTTTGAAAAATGAGTGAAACTTAATCCTAAGCCTAAATCGAGATGCTTGGTGAGTGGGTAAAAAGCATTTACACCAATATCCAAATAAACGGTCATATTAGAACCAATGGCATTGTTTTTTGGGTTTTGAATGGAATCGTAATGGTTCCAGCGCCAAGCCAAACCAAATTGAAATTCAGAGTACAGTTCTAGCTTTTCCCAACGTTTGATTGGGATTCCATAAAAACCATAAGCAGTCAAAGGATATCCTAATTCTTCAGTAAAAAAATCACCCATAAAAAATCCAACACCATAATAGGGTCCTCGAAAAGTTTTCTGCCAATCGGTATAGCCTGGGTTTTGAAAACCAAATTTGAATGATAAGGACTGATAATTAGCGATGGGACTTCCACTCATATTATCACCTTTCACAAAATCGGTAGTACCCATCACTTTTCCATAATGATAGTTGAGGCTAAAAAATGGATGGTGTTTTTTAGGAATAGAGGCGCTGTCTATTTGGCCATGACTAGCAACATAAATAGCCATCAAAATAAATAGGAAGGTTTGTTTCTTCGTAATTATAAGACCTAAAAGGGTTTCAATCGTTCGCATGTTAAATTATTTGATGCAAAACTATTATGAGCTCATTCAATACAGAATAGAAACCTGATGAATTGTAGTATTAGCTATTTAGAGGTAAAATATGAATGTTGAATTGTAAATGATAATAGTGAAAGCCAAGGACGCTATCCCTTTTAGGGCTATCATCCTCTAGACCTATACAAAGGATCAAAGCCTCGAAGAGGGTTGAGGCCCTAGCGATCAACTATCATTTTTTAATTCCCTCTTCCTGATATAGGTTCTCCGGGTCACTTCTCCCAAAAACACTTTCGACTCTTTCAACTCAAATGACAATTCTTTTGGAAGTTGAGCAAATAATGGAACGCCTCCTCCGAGCAATATGGGGATGGTGGTGAGTATCATTTCGTCTATTAAATCTTCACAGAGAAATTGTTGAATAACTTTTCCTCCGTCGATATAAAGTTTGTGATGTCCTTTAGCATGTATTTGCTCTAAAACTTCTTCCAAATTACCTTTTACCAGTTCTACTTTATCTTGGAATTGCTGAGGAACAGATTCTAAAGTGTTGGATAAAATATAAACAGGTTTAGTATAAGGCCATCCTATTCCGAAACTCAAAACCTTTTCATAGGTATTTCTTCCCATCACTAAGGCATCCACTTTTTCCATTAGCTTTCCATAGCCCATATCATTCTGTTCCGGATTTGGAATCATTTCTAAGTAGGAGATTCCTCCATCTTTATCAGCTATATATCCGTCAATACTGGTGGCTATGAATACGATGTTTTCTCTTTTTTCCATGAAGTAAAATTAAGAATTTAGAATCGGTGAGCTGTTAAAATAAAGCTAAAAACATAAACATCGTGCGCGATATAAATAATATCAAGTATGTTTGCATCGCGAACGACATAATACAGTTGGAAGCAGGATGCACGAAGCAAGAAGTATTACTTCGAACATCCAGCATCAGTCATCAAACATCTAGTAAAATGAAATACATAAAAACAATATTAAGAATACTATTAGGAGCAGCATTATTATATGCTGGAATTGGCCACCTTACATGGCTCAGACAAGAATTTGTAGCACAGGTACCACAGTGGATGCCTTTAGGAACCGATTTGGTAGTGGTGCTTTCAGGAATAGTAGAAATAGTATTAGGTGCCAGTTTAATCTTTCTATACAAATGGAAACATATAGTTGGCTGGACAGCCGCTCTATTTTTTATCGCTGTATTTCCAGGCAATATCTCTCAATACATCAATGAAGTAGATGCCTTTGGATTAGATAGTGATAGAGCCAGATTGATTCGCTTATTCTTTCAGCCAGTATTAGTGCTATGGGCCCTTTGGTCAACAGGGGCTTGTAAAAAAGGCGTTTAAAGTTCCAAGTTTAATGTTCAAATTTCGAGGCTCCAAGTCAAAAGCAGTATGCTTGAAATTCAGTCTCCCTTTAGGGTAGGGGCAAGCTGATTTCAAGATTCAAAGAGGGAAGTTTACAATAAGGACTACAAGCAAAACCCAGTATTCAGAACCCTACATCTGTCATCACTCATCAAACAAGAAAAACAACATTATGAATAATACATTTTATAATTTCGAAGCCAAATCCCTACAGGGAAAAGATATAAAAATGGAAGCCTATAAAGGCAAAACAGTATTAATAGTAAATACCGCGAGTAAATGTGGATTGACTCCTCAATACGAAGGATTAGAAAAACTATACCGGAAGTATAAAGACCAAGGTTTGGTGATATTGGGATTCCCAAGTAATCAGTTTGCCAATCAAGAACCTGGGGATGAGAAGTCAATTGAACAGGGTTGTGTGATTAATTATGGAGTTAGCTTTCCCATGTTTTCTATCATTGATGTAAATGGAGATAATGCTCATCCACTTTATAAATACCTCAAGCAAGAACTCAAAGGAACTCTGGGCAATAAAATCAAATGGAATTTCACTAAGTTTCTAATCGATGCAGAAGGAAATCCGGTGAAGAGGTTTGCTCCTACTACTAAGCCGGAGAAGATAGATGTGTATTTGGAGAAGAATTTGAAATAAGAGGCGGGATGAGGGATGACAGATGTGGGATGTAGAGCTAATTCTTTAGTTCGGGCTCCACATCGGACATCGGTCATCAAACAAAACAAACCCCATGAAATACAATCAACTAAAATTAGAAAATCAGCTGTGCTTCCCGGTATATGCAGCTTCTAGATTAATTATAAGGGAATATCAACCTTATCTCGACCAGCTAAAAATCACCTATCCACAATATTTGGTTTTAATGATATTATGGGAAGAGGATGGCATGCCAGTAAATGATATTGCTAAGAAATTAATTTTGAATACCAATACCATTACGCCTCTGCTAAAAAGGATGGAAAAGCAAGGATTAGTGGAGCGTGAGCGCTCCAAGCAAGACGAGCGGAAAGTCATCATTAAACTTAGCAATCAGGGCTTCGATTTACAAGAAAAAGCAAAATCTATTCCCGAAGATTTATCTAAAAAACTCCTTGATAGTTCTTTGGAAATAAAAGATTTGATACATCTTAAGAAGAATTTGGAGGATGTGATTTCTTTGTTGAGCAAAAAAGAGTAAATTGTATTGGCATTGCTACTTTTTGACAATTATTTTTTTTGTCAGCGATTCATTATTCTGCTCAATTTCAACAAAATAAATACCATCTGAAAAACCATTTAATTGTAGAATAACCTGCTGTTCCCTTGTTGAAACCCTCAACTGTTCTTCTCCAACAATACTATAGATTTTAATGACAGATTGCTCAGAATTTCTTTCAAAACTAATGCTAAGCTCATTGCTACAAGGGATTGGAAATAATTCAAAATCAAGATTACTTTTATCTTCTCCCAAAGCTGTTATATCAAAAAGGGTTTGAAATGTTGCTTCTTCAGAATACTCAAAACCATCATATACTTGAAACTTAAAATGGTCATCCACAGCAGGATTTGAATTAGAGGAATATGTCATTTGACTGAAGCTGGAAAAGTCAATTTCTTGCCCTATAATAACAAGACTACCATTATAATCAAGCACTCCAAAACTAGGTAGTTCGGTGATTTTAATCTTCATTATGGTATCGAGTTCAGCATCAGAATAAGCATTTATGAATGTTTCTGCCACTATGTCTATTTCAACATTTTCATTGCACGTTATAATGATATCAGAAGAAAATGGAGCTGTGTTTTGCATATTCTCTAACAAAATATCGAGAACAACGCCTTCAATAACGGTAAGTTCATAGGGTAAATCATCAGGAATATGATACCAAGAATCGTAAGAACCACCCCATCCAAAATTAACGTGGTAAAAATTATCCTCATTCCATCCATCAAGAACTACATTGTGTCCCACAGTCATAGCGTCATTTACCACTGCTAGATGAATCGGTAAGGCATGACGCATATTAAATGCCATCCTCTCATAAAGATTCTCCATATTTGGATATAGTAATTCGGAGTTGGAACAATTAAAAGAACCATATGCATCTGCTGCTTGATTTACTCCGAAAGTTCCAGATGCTGAGGAAGAATAAACCTGAGTACAAGCTACACCACATGCAAATACAAGATTTGCTATTTCAAGATTAGAAGGATTAATCCCCACTGAATAACTATTTTGAAGACTATTTAAATTCGTGTTTAATTCGGGGAAAGAAGGGAAATCCAGTTCTTCGAAATCATCATCTATATCATATTGTCTTCCACTATAATTGTGAAAATAATCATCTTCATCAGAAAATATCTTTTCATTGATGGTTTTATGAAAATCTAATATCTGAGCCATGGTGATGGAAGGACAGCCTGCTATGCTTCTCGCATTGTCTATTGGATCCATGGGACATGCAGCATTATAGGGTGCAGATTGCGACCATTGTGCTTCTACCCAACCTTCGGTGGATGTAGTTCCTAATTCAGGCCATGATAAACTACTTTTATTATTTGATTTTCCAGACAATAATACAGCCCAACTTTTATTGTTTTCATCTTTAAATTTCGAAAGATAAAGCCCTTCAGAAGCAGCTCTCTTTTCAAAATCAGCACAGATTAATTGATGCAAGGGATTGTTATTATTCTTTTCATATTTGCCATGTAAAGAATAAGCAAGTATAGGAGCAAAATCTTTACCATTGGATACCAAGGCATAACCAGCAGGTGAAAGATTTACGATATGGTAAAGAATCCCACCTTTATATGAACAAGTTTCATAGTCCTTCAAACTATAAATATTGCTTTTAGTATTGTTTAAAAATACCTTCCCAACCTTTATGGCTTCCTGCTTGTCAACTTGTTGAGCTAATACCACCGTGGTAAATAATAGTATGGAAAAAAATAGGATTAATTTTTTCATGATGGAATGTGTTAGTTAGTGCAATAACAAAAGTATTATAATCTTTTATTAAGCCAAATGATAAAAGGGAATTAGTATGGATAATATCATCAATCGGTATCATTCTGCTATAATATGAGCTAGAGATGCTTTCGAAATCATTCTTTGATTGAACTGGCAGAACGGAAAATAGGGGAACTCAATGAATAAATCTTCTCGATAGCTCCTTTTTGTTAAAATTACGAATTATGTAATTTCTTTTAATTGTTTAGTACCCCTATATAAAAAACATAGCCACACCCAAAACACTCAAGAAAGCTCCAGCAACCTCAGCCCAACTCACTTTCTGTTTATACAAAACCACAGCTGGTAGAATGATTAAAACAGGAACTATAGCCATAATGGTGGAGGCAATTCCTGTATTGGTATTCTGAACGGCAAGCAGAGAAAAGGAAACCCCTAGAAATGGTCCGAATATAGAACCTACCACAATACCTCTTAAGGCCAATTTATTTTTAAAAGTAGCTGTTACATTTCTCCATCGTCTTAAAAAGGTGATGATGATGGTAAATCCAATAATGCCGACAATAACACGAATTTGAGTAGCTGCAAAAGCATTATATTCTCCCATTCCGTATTTGCTTAATACAATTCCTCCTCCTTGTCCGAGTGCGCCAATAAAGGCAAAAAGCAGTCCTTTAATGGGGAATTTTAATTTGGCTTTCTTTTCGCCACTGGGTTTACTCCAAATGGCAATTCCAATTCCCGATAATACTAACAACATTCCAGCTAAGCCTTTTAAATTCATGGTTTCGCCAAGCACCATCCATCCAAAAAAGGCAGCCATGGGTGGCGCCAAGGTCATCATGAGCATGGCCATTCTTGAGCCAATTTGAGGATAGGAGGCAAAAAGAAAATAATCGCCGATAATAAATCCAACTACACCCGACAATCCAAGCCAAAACCACATATATGTAGTGGCATCTACTGGAAAAGCAATCCCTCTACTAAAATAAGACATGATACTTAAAAGGACGATGGCAAATAATAATCGAATGAGGTTTACGGCAAAAGGGCCTACACGTTTAGTGGCCCCTTCAAAAGCTAGTGCCGTAATGGTCCAAAAAACAGCAGTCATTAAGGCTGCAAACTCGCCAAAGTGTGATTGAAACATGGTCTATTTTTGATTTGCACAAATGTAGAAATAAATTAATGCATTATTATTAATCTGAAATAGACTAGATTATTAATTTGCTTTGAGGATACCAAGGTTTTAGAAAACACTAAAATGGAAATTATTCCTTATTGGGAATTGGCATGATCTGCAAAATAAAGATTGTATCATCAGCTTTTGCGTGCCCAAACTAAATTCCGTTCATTTGCAGCTGAAATAGATGAGCGATAAAAAGAACGAAATACAGACGAATAATAAGCTGATAGGATTTGCATTTGCACTTTTGGCCACAGCACTCTGGTCGGGGAATTTTGTGGTAGCTAGAGGATGGTCAGCAGAGATACATCCCTTTAGTTTGGCGTTTTATCGTTGGACAGTAGCAGTTTTGGTGTTTACTCCTTTTGCGCTGAATTCAGTAAGACGAGATTGGAAAGCCATACGAGCAAAGCTTCCCTATTTAGCCATTACTGCGCTGTTGGGAGTGAGTACTTTTAATACGCTCATTTACTTTGCTGGCCGCAGTACCACAGCCATCAACCTTTCCCTCATTGCACTCACTTTTCCTATTTTTATACTCATTTTATCCAGCCTTCTCTTTAAAGAGAAGATTACCCTAAAGAAGTCTTTAGGAATACTGATTGTATTAGTAGGTGTATTGAGTATTATCAGTCAGGGGCAGCTTTCCAGACTCCTCCAATTGTCATTTCATCCGGGTGACCCATTGATGTTGATGGCGGCTTTTACGTTCTCTATTCATAGCATGTTGCTCAAACGAAAACCTGCTGCAATATCGGTGATCAGTTTGCAATACATGACCTTTCTCATTGGACTCGTCATACTTCTGCCTTTCTATTTGGTGAATAAAAGCCTGCAGACAGAACCCGAAATCATCACAATGCCCATTTTTGCTAGCATCCTCTATATTGGTATTTGTGCTTCACTCATATCATTTGTTTCATGGAATAAGGCCATCGAAAAAATTGGCGCTCCTTCTGCTGGGATGATTTACTTCTTGCTTCCCTTATTTAGCGGAATTGCCGCTTGGGTATTTTTGGGAGAACACTTGCAGGTTTATCACTTTATTAGTGCATTCTTGATTGTTACTGGGATTATGATTGGCACCCGAAATATTCGTGCAAAATAGAATCAATGTAAAAGTCATTTACTCTATACGATTTACCTCACAAAATGAATATATATTTTCTTCTCTTGTTCTGGTGCTTCCACCTTACCTTTTCCGTGCTCCCTCAACTCTAATAGATAAGCCATATTCTTGCCCAATACTCTCATAATTTGTATACCTTCTTCATCTTGATGAACCTCGCCAGGCATAGTTCCATGTATCACATTCCAGTAGTTAGAAGAAGCCAACATCATTTCTGAATAGTTCATATAATTGTTTAACTCGTTGAAGGTGGGTAAGCCTCCTGAACGACGAACCGCAACTACAGAAGCTCCTACCTTATGACGGAACATATTTCCATTCACACCAGATACATAGAATGCCCTATCAAGGAATGATTTCATATTGCCCGCCAAGGAAGCATAATGCACCGGAGAACCCAAAATAAATCCATCCGCTTGTTTCATTTTTTGAATCCAATCGTTAACAGGGTCTGTTTTCGCCACACAGGCTTCGTTCTTATTCTTAGCACACATACCACAAGCCGTACAAGACCTAATATTCTTAATACCCACTTGTATCATCTCCGTTTCTATGCCTTTGGCTTCTAATTGCTCACATACTATTTTTAAAGCTTCGTATGTATTCCCCGCTTTACGAGGGCTTCCATTAAATGCTAATATTTTCATTCTGTTTATTTTTTTTGTGTTATACGATTAGGTATTATCTTCAGGTATTTCTTTTAATTCATAATTAGTGCTTCTTCCTTCTTTTGCAGTATTTGCCCATTTTGAATTATTTAATTTTTCTTCAAAACTTTCTCATTATTTATTAAGCATCAATCTCTGACGACTATTCAAGCCTGTCCCTTTATGAATCTCCCAGAAGTTAACTTTATTAAGGACCTTTTTTAATGTAGTATCTGTTGCTTTTAATGCGCTATAAATACATACACTTTGTCATTTTCTTGCTTACAAGAATAATACTTTTATTTACCGCAAAAATAAGGAGATTAATGGCTTCAATCACCGCAGCAAAATTTTTCTTTTGTTTGTAGGAAAGGATTGGTGTATGTTTAGTAAGGAATATATACCCAATTAAAAAAAGGTGAATATCAGAGTTGTAATCGAAACGTAAAAACTTGGTTGTTTATGTTCATTAGGTGTTATTGTGCTGAATTCAGGCTGTTTAAGATGCTTGGTTTTTAATAAGCATTTTCTTTATCGTAATTTCATAGCTTAAAATGGCAAGAATACACCCCATTCCACTGGCAAGGATATCGTAAACATCAAATGTTTTAGAGGCGGTAAAAAAAGGGAAGAATTCTTCAATTATTAGAAAGATAAAAATGAAAGCCACGTAGAGGTAGTAATAAGCCTTTCTGTTTTTGTTATTTGACTTGATTATTCTTTCAAAAGGAAGCAAACTAAACAAATAGGCACCTAAGAAATTTGGCAAACTACCTACTATAATTGAAACAACCTCATTGTTTTGGAATGCAGGTCTTAAGTATTCCTTATTGATTACAAAAAGAACTAAAACAACTATACCAGTGAGGACAAGCCTAATCCTTATCTTCCGTATATTCATCCCATTAGTTTTTTCATTAATCTGGTTTTTCAAAATGATTTCAACTTCCTATATATTCACTTTTATTAACTATATCTTAGCTCAAATTGCTGATATACTTATGTTTTATCAAAAATAAAACACCAGAAACTTATCAAAAGGCTATAAACTAAATAAGAAACGGATTTTTAATTGTCTGATTAAATGTTAGCCCAAATGTAGGAATTGTTTTTAAGATAATACCTTAAATGCTCTTGCGGAATTAAGGTAATAGATGAAAAGGTTATTTATTTATCCGAAATCATCATATTTAGCTTAGCTAGATTTTAACAAATATTTTCTTTTATGAATCACAAAACAAAATACCTTTGCACCATTGTTGCATTTGAAATAGATTTGCATTTATGAAACCAGTGGATATTTTAAATAATCATCATCTCAAACGAACCAGTTGTCGTGAGGGAATTCTTAAGGTAGTGCAGACTGCCAAGCAAGCCCTATCTGAAAATGAGATTAGGGAACGTTTGGAAGGGAATTATAATCGAACTACTTTTTACCGTTCTTTTAAGACTCTTGAAGAGCATCATATTATCCATAAAATAGTTATCGATAATCAGTTGGTCAAATATGCACTGGATAATACTGTTACGCATAAAGAGGAACATGCACACTTTTATTGTAAGGAATGTAATACTGTTAAATGTATGGAGAATATCCCGGTTCAAAAATATCAGTTGCCCGATGGTTATTCCGATACCGAAACCGAGGTTTTAATTAAAGGACTTTGTTCCATATGTAAAAACCAATAGAATACTTGACAAAACACAGAATACATATTGCCAGCATTTTGTTTTGGATATTTTTATTTCCAATCATATTCCAATCTATTCATATAGTTTGGCATCACGATCATGAACACCATTGTGAGCATGAATTTGCAATATCTGGCAAAGGAATACATCAAAACCATCAAGCCTTTTGTGAAAAAGAAGATAGCTGCGATATCTGTGAATATCAATTAACCATTAATGATTTACCTAGGACTTCTTTATTTCCTATTTTCATTCCAACTATTAGCTTTAAAACTAAAGAGATCGCTCCTAAGCTTCCTCTCAAAATAAGATTTTCTAACAAATCGCCTAGAGCACCACCGTTTCAGCTTTCTTAAACGACATTCTACAGATTTTTAGGTATTTATTTCACTCAATTATTTTAATATGAGCAAGTTTTTCATGCTTTTAATAGGCATGGCTTTTCTTTATAATGCTTCCTATGCGCAAATGCATTTTGAGCTTAAAGGTATGGTTGTTGATGAAAACAACCAAGCCTTAGCCGGTGCATCCGTATTTCTTTTTCCAGTGAAAAAAGGCAGCATCACCAATGCTAATGGTGACTTTGTGATGGAGCATTTACCAGCAGGTAAGTATAAAATAGAAATTTCATTTATAGGTTATCAATCATTGATAGATACCATTTCTATAAATGGTCACAAAACCATCAATTATCAATTAGAGGTGAGTGCACTTAGCCTTCAAGAAATTGAGGTAAATGATAATTATATAGAAAATAGAAAGAAAGAAGAATCGCTTAATGTAGAAATTGTAAATGAGGAGTACCTGAAACAAAACCTAGGTGGTAGTTTAATGAATTCTCTAGAACGATTACCAGGGATAAGCAGTATTGGAATTGGTTCGGGCCAGTCGAAACCTGTTATTCGAGGACTTGGGTTTAATAGAGTGGTGGTGGTGGAGAACAATATAAAGCACGAGGCTCAGCAATGGGGTACCGACCATGGCCTTGAAATTGACCAATATGCTGTAGATAATATTGAAGTCATTAAAGGTCCTGCCTCGCTAATGTATGGTTCAGATGCCATTGGTGGAATCATCGACATGAAAAAAAGGGAAATACATGCTAAGAACTCCTTTGGTGGTTCTGTTGATTTATTAGGTAAAACTAATAATGATTTACTGGGTACTTCCATTTCCATGTTTATGAGAAAAAACTGGTTCTTTGCAGATATTCGTGCCACTATAATGGATTATGGCGATTACAAAGTCCCTACTGATAGTGTTGATATTTATTCTTATCGTGCTCCTTTGTACAATAATAACTTACGTAATACAGCTGGTAAAGAAAAGAACCTACACCTATCCTTTGGGATGATTAAAGACCAATTTCAAAGTCATTTTTACATCAGCAGTGTGAACTCGAAAAGTGGTTTTTTTGCCAATGCACATGGTTTAGAACCTCGAAACATAGACACAGACTTGCATGATCAATCCAATAGAGACATTCTATATCCTTATCAATTGAGTCGTCATTTAAAGGCCACCAATAGCAGTTTCTATAGATGGGATAAGCTGAAAATTGAATTAGACTTGGGCTATCAGCGAAATTTCAGACAGGAATGGAGTCCGTATGTACAACATGGCTATATGCCTGCGGTTTTTCCTGATTCAATGGATTTTAACCCAGACCTAGAACGACAGTTCACGAAAAATGTATACTCTGGTCATCTCAAGTTTCATTATCAATTATCAGATAAAATACAATTAAAGTTTGGGCTCAATAGTGAGTTTCAAGATAATCAAATTGATGGACGTGGATTTATCATTCCTGAATACCAGCAGTTCAATATGGGCGGCTTTGTATTTGGGAAGTATTTTATTTCTGAAAAAAGCATTATTCAAGCAGGAATCCGATATGACTATGGAAATATTGAAACCCAAGAATATTATGATTGGTTTACATCCCCAGTTATTGAAAATGGGGATACCACTATGCAATATTTGCAGAGAGCTGAAAACATCAACAGAAGCTTTTCAAACTTTACTTGGTCACTAGGCTATAATTATAATCCTGGTAAATGGTCCTATAAAGTCAATATTGGTAAAAGCTTCCGAATGCCTATAGCTAAAGAATTGGCCGCAAACGGAGTAAATTATCATCATTTCAGCTACGAAGTGGGTAATGCCAATCTATCACCAGAAATATCTTATCAGATAGATATGGGATTGGAATATCATAATAAAAGATTTGCTATTGGAGCCACTCCTTTCTTTAACTATTTCACGAATTATATTTATCTGAATCCAACATCTGAACACGATAGACTTTATGGTAATGGCAACCAAGTATTTTATTATACTCAAAGCGAAGTATTAAGGTATGGTGCTGAATTACACGCTCATTTTGAGCTTTATAAATGGCTACAGCTTGGGCTTATTGGTGAATATGTATATTCTGAGCAAATGTCGGGAGAGAAAAAGGGCTTCACCTTACCCTTTTCGCCACCACCCTCTGGAATTCTTAATGTTAAATTCCAACAGCCAAGCATAAGCTTTATTAAAAATGCCTATTTCTCGGTTGATTATAGGATGACAGCGGCCCAAAACAATATCGTTCCTCCCGAAGAAAAAACCGATGGATATCAGGTGTTTAATCTGAGTTTTGGAGGAGATGTCAATTTAAGAAATCAAAAAATAAACATCTCGATGCAGGTGCAAAACCTGTTGAATACTAAGTACTTTAATCATACCAGCTATTACAGGATGATTAATGTACCTGAACCGGGGAGAAATTTTATTGTCAATATTTCCATTCCCTTTTCAGGAATAATAAAAGAAAAATAATATGTATAACGAGGTCTGCTAAATCAGCAGACCATAAAATTAAAAACAATGAATACAAGAATCCTATTAATTTCGATTGCATTGATAACAGCTATTGTTTTCTCCTCCTGTACAAAAGAGGATGAAATAGCAAAGCCAGTCATCACTATTCATGAACTGGGACATGGAGATAGCCATAGTAACGATTATGCTGTTGCTATTGGTGGTGATCTTCATATGGATGTAGATATTGTTGCCGAAGGAAAGATAAACACCGTTCAGGTAAGAATCCACCCCGAAGGAGAACATAAAGGAGAGGGTGAACATGAGGAATGGGAAATAGATACAGTCTATACCAAATTCTATGGGCTTAAGAATACTACTTTTCATGAGCACCTAGAAATTGACAGTCTTGCTGAAGCAGGAGACTATCATTTCGATTTTATTGTGACTGATTTAGAAGGTAATCAAAGCAGCGCAGAAGCTGAATTACAACTTATTGAAGAATAATTTAAATAGAAGAGGCTGTCTGAATGTTGAGAATCATTAGTTTCGCTTTTCATGCAGCCTCTTGTAAAACTTTTGAGGTATTCAAATTAGTACTTATTCAAAGACAGAGGCCTAAAGCCCTAATTTAATGCGGTTCAATCTTTTTTCGTTTGCCCCAGCCCCAAGGGGAGTGAAAAAAGCATCCTCTAAATTAATTAGATATATAGTTCGTTATAAAACCCTCAATAAAACTTTTAACCATGAAAACGTTTAAATATTTCATTTACTCATTGCTTATTTTATTTATAAGTATTTCCTGTAATAAGGATGAAGACATAGATACCGAGAAACCTCAAATTGACAATAGCTTTGCAGGGGCTTTTCCTATGAATTGTGATACCTTATATTTTGGTGAATCTTTTGATTTGAAAGTATTATTAAAAGATAATGTCGAATTGGGTTCCTATAGTATTAGCATTCATAATAATTTTGATCATCATTCCCATACTACAGATGTCTCAGAATGCAGTCTAGACCCTATCAAAACCCCAGAAAGCCCATTTGTATCTATAGAGGATTATAGCATTCCTTCTGGTCAGACAGAATACGAAACCAATGTAAGCATTATAATTCCTGCTAATAGTGGAGGTGAGTCTTTCGATGAAGGCGATTACCATTTCTTTATTAGCCTAACCGACCAAGAGGGTTGGTCAGCACAAAAGGGTATGAGTATTAAAATGCTTTATCGATAGAAGCTTTTTAAATAGAATTAGAGCAGAAAGTCGGTAGGATGATAGTAAGGTTTGTTTATCGCAATAGATTTCTCCATACAGCTCTTCACTCTGTTACGAGCCTTCTGTCGAAATGATATTACCTTGTTTTCTGGAGCAAAGGCAGCGAGGACTACTTGTGGAAATTAAATGCGTCCTCGCTGCCTTTGCCTAAACCCCTATATATCAATGTCATTTCGTCGACCAGTGGGAGGAGAAATCTAAATACTTTCCCGATAGGGGTATATTACAAGCTTTTTTACAATAATTGCAATATTTTCACTGAAAACTGATTATAGCTAGTTGGTATATAATAGCTATATATGAATAGCCATTGCAAATCCTCTTCCTTTTTACTATTTTAGCATACCACAAAACCAAAAGGAATGAAAAAATATTTAAGCTTCATATCCGTTATCTTTCTTTTCTCTTATGCTTATAGTAAAGATTCAATGCCTCCTCAGCATGCAGATAGTTTGATAGAGGTTTTGGAGAGCAGAAGCACTAAGGATACCATTCGTGCTGAATTACTCAATGACATTGGTTTTGAAACCTATACCACCGATTTAGAGTTAACTAAAAAATATGCAGTTGAGCTTCTTGAGCTTTCCAAAGAAATTAACTATGAGGTAGGAATAGTGAATGGGTATAATTTACTGGGGATTTATTATGACTATACAGGAGATTATAATGAAGCCTTGGAGCAATATGGTATGTCCTTGCGAAAGGCGGAGCAAATCCATTCCATGAGTGGTGTTTCTGCAGGGCTTAATAATCTGGGAACCATCTATGAGATTTTAGGACAGTACCCTCAAGCCTTAAATTATTATCAAAGGTCCTTAGATATAGATTTTGAACGAGAGGATTTAAAGGGTGTAGCCAATTCTTATTTGAATATTGGGAATTTATATGAGAATCTCCATGATAATGAGAAAGCCATGGCCTATTATCAGAAATGCTTGATTTTATCTGATTCCGTTGGCTTTAAGAAGTTGATGGCTTATAGCCTTTTAAATATTGGCTATTTATATAATAGTTCCCAAGAGTATGAGAAAGCAAGAGAGTATTATAAGAGATCTATAAAGATTTCTGAAGATAATGATCAGCAAGAAGGTGTTTTATTGGCTTGTATGATGATGGGTATTCTTGATAAAGAGGAAGGAAAGCACAGTACTGCTAAAACCAATCTGAATAGGGCTTTGGAAATCAGTATCAAACTGGGATCCATTTCTCAGGAGCGATATTGTTATTTTCATTTGGCCGACGTAAACTTCAATCAAGGAAAATATAAAGAAGCGCTTAAGCTAGTGAAGTTATCCTATGTTGAAGATGAGGATAGTGATAAAAACTTAAGAATGAATGCTAGCGAATTGCTATCGAGTATTTATGCTGCAGCTAAAGACTTTGATAAAGCCTATAAGTATCATGTGATTTTTAAAAGCCTTCAAGATGATTTGTTTAATGAGAAGAATATTCAGGAAACCGTTAACTTGGAATATCGCTATAAATATGAGAATGAGAAACAGGCTTTAGTGCTAGAACAAGAGAAAAAGGATGCCATAAATCAAGTTGAACAAAACCGACAAAGAGCAGCTCTATATTTTTTAATTATTATATCTTTATTGCTAGCCCTTATTTCTATATTTATTTTATATAGTTTAAGACAAAGAAGGACTGCAAATCAGCTGCTTCGAGAGCAAAAGAAAGAATTAGAGGAGGTTAATCAATTACTCGTCAAGCAAAAAATGGAGATTGAGGCTGTGGCTAAGGAGCTCGAAAAAGCCAATGAGACGAAAGACAAGTTTTTCTCCATCATCGCTCACGATTTACGTTCTCCTTTTACTACTATACTAGGCTTTTCTAATATTCTACTCGAAAGTCATGAGGAGTTTGACAAAGAATCGCTTGAAACCTTCCTCGGTAAAATTAAAAAGGGTTCGGAGACTGCATTAATCTTATTAGAGAATCTTTTCAGCTGGGCCCGCTCCAATGCTGGAGGTATTAAATTTTCTCCCAAATCTTTAGAACTTGAGCCACTGGTGAATAGGGTTTGTAGATTATATGATAGTGGAGCCAATAGTAAACTCATTACGCTCATTTGTGAAGTCCCTCCAGAATCAAAAGTTTATGCAGATGAGGAAATGCTAAGAACCATCATTAGAAACTTGATATCGAATGCCATAAAATTCACACAAGAGGGCGGAGAAATAAAAATCTCAGTGAAAGTAGAGGAGGCTTATACAAAGCTTCATGTAACAGATAATGGCATAGGGATGAGACAAGAACAGGTGGAGTATCTTTTTGAGTTGAACAAGAAAACAGTTACACGAGGAACCTCCGGAGAGAAGGGAACGGGATTAGGTTTGGTATTATGCTATGAGTTTGCCCATAGGCATGGTGGTAGGATAGAAGTGGAAAGTAAAGAGGGGGAGGGGACGGAAGTTATTGTTATTTTACAAAATTGAAGTATTCTCCATCTTGGGTTTTAATAAAATGGCAGTAGTATAGAATTCTATAAAAAAACAGGTAAGGAAAACCCCAACCTGCTTTATCATATTTTATATTCTGGATTTTATTTAAAACCCAGTTTTGCTCTAACTCTTGCCATTACCGCTGAACTCACCACCCTAGCTTTAGCAGCACCTTCCATAAGAATAGCATCTAATTCTTCAAGATGACTCATATAGTACTCAAACTTCTCACGTGGCTCGGCATACTTCTCTAAGACTAAATTTAAAAGCTCAGTTTTGGCATGACCATAACCAAAATTACCTGCTAAGTATTTCTCTTTTAATGCGGCAGTTTGCTCTTCAGTTCCAATAAGTGTATATAATGCAAATACATGACAAGTATCTGGATCTTTAGGCTCCTCCAAAGGCGTGCTATCGGTTTTTATTCCCATAATTTGTTTCTTCAACTGCTTTTTAGGCAAGAAGATATTCACCAAATTGTCTCTAGATTTACTCATCTTGTTTCCATCAACACCTGGAACATATTTAGTTTCCTCATTGGTTTTTGAATCAGGAATGATAAATGTATCTCCCATTTGATTATTAAAACGAGAAGCAACATCGCGGGTCATTTCTAAATGTTGCAATTGATCTTTCCCAACTGGAACATAATTGGCATCATAAAGTAAAATATCGGCCGCCATAAGCATTGGATAAGAGAACAGTCCAGCATTGACATCCGATAATCTATCGGCTTTGTCTTTAAATGAATGGGCTAATGTTAATCTTTGATATGGAAAATAACAGCTTAAATACCATGATAATTCAGTGGTTTCAGGAACGTCACTCTGGCGGTAGAAAACCGTTTTTTTGGTATCTAATCCCATAGCTAGCCAAGCTGCAGCTACTCCATTAGTGTTTTGTTTTAAAACTTCACTGTCTTTTATCTGCGTTAAAGAGTGCATATCAGCGATAAACAAAAACGATTCGTTATTGCCATCATTGGCCATAGCTATTGCGGGCTCAATGGCTCCTAGTAAATTTCCAAGGTGAGGGACTCCAGTGCTCTGAACTCCTGTTAGTATTCTTGCCATATTGTATTATCTATAATTTCACGCAAAAGTAAACATATTTGAGAAAAAACCTCTTTAAGACATACATATACAGCTTAAAATATTGAAAGAATACAAGCCGGAACCAGAATACCTAAATATAGGTATTGCCAATCTCCTGCTTCTGTATGCATATTTGCAGCAGAAATATTACAAATCAAAAAAACCATAGAAATGAGAAAATTAATTACTGTTATTCTATTATTGGGGAGCTTAGGATTATGGGCGCAAGAAAGTCAGCTAGAGATGAATTCTGCTGATAGGCTCATGGATATAAGAGACCAAAAATTAATAATTGGGGGTTACGGACAGATAGATTATAATCAACCTTTAATAAAAGACCAAAGCAATAATGGAACATTGGATGTTCATCGTTTGGTATTATTATTTGGTTATAATTTCACTGAAAAATTACAGTTGTTTACCGAAATTGAATTAGAACATGTGAAAGAGGTATATGTGGAACAAGTTTTTTTAAATTATAAATTCAACAACTATTTTCAAGTTAAAGGAGGATTGATGCTCATTCCCATGGGAATTATAAATGAACTTCATGAACCTACAGTATATTTTGGAGTAGAACGTCCTTTATTAGATAAAAAAATAGTTCCTACTACTTGGAGAGAAATTGGTTTAGGAATTCATGGTAATATTCAGGAAATCTCCTTAAAATACCAATTATACATGGTGAATGGGTTCTTGGGTTATGACGATCAGGCAAAATTTAGAGGTTCTGATGGATTTAGAAAAGGACGTCAGAAAGGTGCAGAATCAATAGCTAGCAGTCCAAATCTTTCTGCTAAAATCGATTATTACGGAATTCCTCGTTTGAAACTTGGTTTGGCTACTTATCTTGGGAAATCACAATCTAATCTATTTGATGGTTTACCGGATAACGATCCTCAATTACAACAGCAAGCTGACAGTTCAATTGTTGATATAGCTATGTTTGGAGTAGATGCTACCTATAGAATTGAAGGAATACAATTACGCGGACAATTGGTTTTCGTAAATAATGGAAATGTAGATCAATATAATGACTTTGGTGGTTCTGATTTAGGACAACAAATGTTTGGATATTATGCTGAAGCTGGATATAATGTTTTCAAAACTACAAAGTTTAAATCAGAACTTATCCCATTTGTAAGATACGAGTTTATCAATACACACCACGAGACTGTTGGATTTGAACCTAATAAGAGTTTCGAAACTCAATTGATTACCAGTGGTCTCAATTGGAAAATCAACTCTGGTGTTGTTTTAAAAATAGATTATCAATGGATTAAAACAGCTGCACAATCAAAGTATGACCACGCATTCAATGCCGGTCTTGGTTTCGTATTTTAAAGACCATTGAAACAAATATATATTGAGAATAATAACACAAAAGAATGATATATAAGATTTTCATATTCATTATAATGCTCACTCCCATCACCGAAATATTTCGGTCGGGAGTGGGTTTTAATCATGGAATAGAAAAAAGAATCAACAGAAACCTCGTTAAATATTTTGAAAAGGAAAGTTTCAATAAGAAAACAATCGCTGTTCACGATAGTATTTTGACTAAAACCAATAGCTACTTCTATCAGGTAGAAAATACTTTAAAAACTAGAGGAGGTTATATGGTGATTACTATTGCCAATGGTTGTAAAGTTGGAGGTTGCGATGTGGAGCATGAAGTGGACGAGGAGTTTGAGCAATTTTGGGTCTATAGCTTTTATAGTTCTGAAGCTGAGTTATTGGACTTGAAAATTCTAGATTATCAATCTGAGCATGGTTATGAGATAACGAGTAAATGGTGGTTAAAGCAATTCGTAAAACACCAGAAAGAAACCTATAGGTACGGTAAAAATATCGATGGAATATCGGGAGCAACTATTTCAATAAAATCAATGATTCGGGAGATGAATTATTTAGAACAAATTATGCCTGCCGTTATCTTACTATCAGCTAAATAATCTACTTTTTATTCTTCATTTTGGCAAAATATGCTACTTTCTCAAGAGAAGTAATCATATCATATTCCTCCAAGTATACGTGAGCTGGAACATTCATAGGGCGAGGCGTATAATTCAAAATTCCTTGGACTCCTGATTCTACTAGAGCTTTAGAGGTTTCTTCAGCTACTTCAAGTGGGACTGACACAATTCCAATGGAGATATTCTTTTCTTTAATCACACGATTCATTTCATCGATATGATAAATAGGGATACCGTCAAATTCTGTTCCTACTTTATCTTTATTGGTATCGAAAGCAGCAGCTATGCTTAACTTGTCTCTTCTATCGTGAAAATATTTCATTATAGCACGACCTAGATTTCCCGCACCAATAATGGCAACATTCTGTCCTTCTTGTTTGTCAAGAATTTCTCCTATTAAAGTCACCAACTCTTCAACATTATATCCCTTTCTCAAAGTACCTGTATATCCAATTAACATAATATCACGACGAACTTGTACTGGAGTAATATGGTGAATATTAGCTATTTCATGAGAAAAAATATGAGTCTTTCCTTTTCCCTTACAAATCAATAAGTTTCTACGGTATTGACTTAATCTCTCTACTGTCTTATCTGGCAATGTGTTCATATTCATGTAGTTTCAAGTTGGCTATGGAGTTGATATTCTTTCGCAAAGCCTGTTATTTCGCAAACAAAGTTAATCAATTTTGTTATTTATTGAACACTATTCATAATTTTTCATTTTAGACTCTTTATCAAGAACATTTCTAATTTAATAGTATATAAGCTAAGTACTGCATTGGCTTGGGTAAGATGATTAAAAATAGTTTATTTTTGTTAACATGTGTAATAGCTTTTCGGTACTCATTTAATTGAATGGATATCCTTGTAATTGAGCTATATTAATAATAATCTAAATCGGAACGATGAAAAAACATGAGATTAGTATTTGCATGGGAAGTTCGTGTTTTGCCAGAGGCAACAAAGCCACCTTGCAAAAGATAAAAGAGTATTTGGTTAAGAATGATATTGAAGACAAGGTATTATTTCGAGGCAACCGCTGCTTCGACAAATGCGGCAAAGGCCCCAATCTCATGATAGATGATAAGATGTTTCATCAGGTAAATGCTGATAATGTGGAAACTTATCTAGATCAATTTTTTAGCATATTTCGAATCTATTAAAAACTCATAAACTATGGATGACTATTTGATGAAAATCAACATTGAAAAATGTGTTTTATGCTATGCATGCGTAAGAAATTGTCCAGTAAAAGCTATTGCAGTATCCTCCCAAGAAGATCCCCCTATTCAAATTATTAATGATAGATGTGTAGGTTGTGGGGCTTGTTATGAGGTTTGTCCTTATGATGCTGTTGAATATAAAAGTAGTGAAAAAGAAACCAAGGAATCCTTAAAAAGCAAAGAAGCCGTTATCGCTCTTTTGGCGCCTAGTGTAGCAGCTGAATTCCCTGATATCACTGACTATAGGAAGTTTGCTCAAATGCTTCATCAACTTGGTTTTAACAAAGTATATGAGGTAGCACTTGGAGCTGATCTAATTGCTAAAGAATATAACGAACTATTTAAAAAATCACGTGGGAAATATTACTTGACTAGCAATTGTCCAGTGGTAGTGTCCAATGTGGAGAAATTTCAGCCCGAATTAATTAACAACCTTGCTCCAATAGTTTCGCCATGGGTAGCCATGGCGAAGGTGTTAAAAAAAGAATATGGTGATGCTTGTAGAATTATATACGTAGGTCCATGTATAGCTGCTAAAGAGGAGGCCAAGAGATATGCCGACCAAGTAAAAATTGATGCTGTTCTAACTTTTGAGGAATTGCGTAAAATGATCGACGAGTCAGGTTTAGTGGAGAAGAATTTGAGTTATGCTGAGTTTGATGGACCTATTGCCAACAAAGGATACTTGTATCCTATAAGTAATGGGTTGCTCCAGATTATGGAGAAATCGGAAGACTTAATGGATTCCAAAGTCATTACCTGTGAAGGTCATGTGGATTTTGTAAATTCACTTTCAAACTTTAATAACGATGTCACTGAAATCAAAAAGCATTTAAATATCTTTTATTGCAACGGTTGTATTTCTGGTCCTGGAATCAAGAAAACTACAAGTAAGTTTGTGAAGCAAAATAAAATAGTAGAGTTTGCCAAAAAACGCAGAAAAGACTTTGATCAAAAGAGTTGGGAAAAAGCAATGCAGTCTTATGGAAAAATAGATTTTTCTGCCAGTTTTGAGCTTAACGATCAAAGGATAGCCACACCTTCAAGCGAGGAGGTTGATAATATATTAGGGACTATCGGTAAAAATAACGACCATAGTGAAAATGGTTGTGGCGCTTGTGGATATAAAAATTGCACTGAATTTTCAATTGCTATTAGTAAAGGTTTGGCTGAACCAGACATGTGTTTTACCTATACTTTCCGTAAGAATAAGCAAACCATAATGGAATTGAGTAAAGCCAATCAAAAAATGGAAGAAACCAAAGCCCAATTAGAAACCAGTAAAAGAGAAGCTCATGCTGATAAACTAGCCATGGAAGAAGCTCATCAAATTACGCACTCTATGCTTCAGGAATTGCCATCAGCCATAGTTATTGTTGATAAAAAGTTAAAAATTATTCAGGCCAATAAAGGCCTAATCGATTTGTTGGGAACTGATGCTAAAGACATAGCAGAAGTAATACCAGGTTTGGTGGGTGCCGATCTTAAGAGCTTTATTCCATTCAATGTTCAAAAGCTTTTCAATTTTGTGTTGAACTCTAGTGATAATATTATCAATAGAGATATTCATTTGAATGATGAAATTTATACTGCTTCTTTCTTCTCTATTAAGGAAAAAGAAATAGTTGGAGCGGTATTAAGGAATATGCAACAGCCTGAAATTCAGAAAGAACAAGTTATAGAGCGTGTTACTGAAGTCATTGATAAAAATCTGGAAATGGTACAAAAAATAGGATTCTTATTGGGAGAGGGTGCTGCAGAAACCGAACAGATGCTCAACTCAATTTTGCAAACCTATAAGCAAGCCCCAAGTCAAGAAACACAATTTAACATCAGTAAACTAAATGAATAATCTGGAAAATAGTATTCATATTGATGTCAATTGCCAGCAAATCAATCACGAAGGTGAGCGTATTTGTGGAGATGTTTTTGTGAGTAAAAAAATAGAACAAGAGAATAGAATCATCTGCGTATTATCTGATGGAATGGGGCATGGAGTCAAAGCAAATATGCTGGCTACTCTTACGGCTACTATGGCGGTTAATTTTGCCAAAGAGCATAAAGAACCAACCAAGATTGCCGAAATTATTATGAAGACACTTCCTGTTTGTAGTGTTCGACAAATTAGTTATTCCACCTTTACTATTATCGATATTGAAATAGGTGGGCGGGTTTCTATTTTAGAATATGATAATCCACAATGCACCATCTTTAGAGGAAGTGAAATATTTGATCCAGGGTGGCAATGTCTTCTTCTAGAGGAGGGGAAGAACAAGAAAGAATTACTCTATACATCATTTGAACCTCAAAAAGAAGACAGAATATTGTTTTGGTCAGATGGAATTGCTCAGTCAGGTTTAGGTAGCGAAAGGTATCCTTTTGGATGGGGAGTAAGTGATGCGGTGAAATTTGTTCGTGATAAAATAGCAAAGAATCCAATTATTTCGGCTCGTAAGCTGTCAGTACTTACTGTTAACAAAGCTTTTCAGAACGATCTCTATCATTCCAAAGATGATACCAGTACGGCCTGTATTTATTTTAGAGAACCCAGAAAACTACTACTCAGTACTGGACCTCCCATTAGGAAATCATCGGACAAGGAATTAGCAGAAATAGTGAGGAGTTTTCCAGGAAGAAAGGTTGTTGCAGGTGGAACCACCGCTGATATTATTGCTAGGGAATTCGGTGTGAAGATAGTGGATAGTCTAGATTTTGACGACCCCGATTTACCGCCAGAATCACACATGGATGGAATCGATTTAGTTACAGAAGGAATTTTAACTCTGAGCAAAGTGGCCAACATCCTTAAAAACTATACCAGTGATCAGGATTTGGGTGATGGCCCAGCTGACAAAATGGTGAAGATGTTTATCCGTAGTGATGAAATACATATTCTCGTTGGTACGAAGATTAATATCGCTCACCAGGATCCAACACTGCCAGTTGAATTAGAAATTAGAAGAACCGTGGCCAAAAGGATAGCTCGTCTTCTTGATCAGAAGTTTTTAAAGGGTGGGAGTGTGAAGTTTATCTAGTTCTTGTCATAATATGCCAATTTTTTCGTTACGCTTGTTCTGAAAACAGACATTTACAAAAGTAAACTTACTGTTATTCAGGGATTCGCAAGTCTTAAGTTTGACGTCTTCTGAGCAAGAACACACATTTTGCTTAAACTAGAAAACCTCTCATTATTAATGAAAACTTTTAGTATATTATTTTAGGAACACCCGCAAATAAATAGGATGGTGATCGGAAAACTTAAATTTCTGACTCACCGTATTGGCACGCAAAACCGTAACATTGGGGCTGCAAATGAAGAAGTCTTTAATGGTGGTATTTAATGCGGAATGCCTATAAGCTTCGTGTAAAACCCTTGAAGTAGGAATGCTGTTTTGATACTCAAACTTCCAGCCATTAAAATATTTTTCGGAATCAAGTTCTGGATAAGCAACCTTGCCTTTATAATCGTAGCTTATTTTGTATTGCTTAAAATGAGGAGGGTTCATATTCCAACCTCCACCAATGATCACATAATTCCCTTTTAGATATAGTTTTTGAGCTAAATTTTCTACTTCCCTTAGCTGAGCCAAGCGAATTTCTCCCATATAATCGTAGCTATTTAAATGCACATTAATAATATAGAGGAAACCATCATCTAAAGGGTACTTAGCCACATCCATGCATTTCTTTGCCGTGAATAATTTTTTTGGCCAATAGAAATCCTTATCGCTGAGTGCCATTCGCTCGTGTGACCCTGCTCCTTTACTACTCATGCTCACCATACCAGAATAAACTTTGCCCAAGGGTTGATTGAGAGGAACAGGAATATATGGAACCGCAAAATTAGGACAATAAACTGATTCATATCCTCTTAGCCTCCTCCGAATTTCTTCCACCTGATTTATGCCATATGCTCTTTTCGATGCGCTATCTACCTTGTGAAAAAGAAAGACATCAGTACTGTCTTTATAAGATTCGATGGCATTTAAAATCTGATGAAAATTGGATTTACTCTTATCTTCCTCCAATTGAATCCTTATACCACCAGAATAGAAGAAATCCATTTCGGCTGGCATACCTCCATAACTGATATTCCAAAGCAATACTCCCAAGGAGTCGCCGATTTTGCTTGAGACAGGGTCGACGACCCTAAGTTTTTCTTGAGGATGGTATTCATGATACTGTATCCAAGAAAGGAAGGAGATGACAGCTGTAAAGCCAATAGCTGCTATGGCGATAATGAGAGGTTTGAGTTTCAAGGTTTAGAATTCTACAGCGACTTCAAACAATAGGTTCTGGGCTGTTAGATCCATAAATTGAGCATTGTCCATCACATTAAAGCCAGTGGCTGTTTTTTTGAAACCTTTCACTATCGCAAAGCTTATGTTTTGCTCACCAATATCTCTTGAAAATCCAAAGCTCACATGGTCGGTAATTACATCAGGCATCATCATATTTAAAAGGAATTCTGATGCTACAAGAGTTAAGTCGCTATATTGGTAACCAACTCTAAATTGCCATTTTGGGATGCTATATTGTATACCGAATTTATAAGTCATCTGATCTGTTCTTCCGAAGCCTCCTCCATTTTCGCCACCAAGAGAAACAGCACCTTTCTGTTTCATGGCCAATCCCCATGCTGGAACACCACTATGACATATTCTATTCATGTCTAAAGCCATTAAAAAACGATCAAAGGGATGGTAAACTAATCCGATACTCCACTCAGATGGGATATCTAGTTTTCCAGATTCACTAATTAACCCTTTATACTCGTCCATGGTCGTCATATATAGCTTGGTTCTAAAGGCTACACCAGCTTGAAATTTTTTAGAAACATTCCATTGTACACCTAATTTCCCGCCAACACCAAATGAGTTGGCTGTTTCGTTATTGGTAAGCTCATTTGGGAATTCTGAATAGTGTAAACTTCCAAAGGCTTCTAGACCTCCAGCGCTAAACGATTGCCAAGCTCCAACTAGGCTGATACCAATTCCTAGTTTGTCTCCAAATTTTCTAGAGTAAGAGAGGGCAGCAAAGTATTGGTTGAGTTTCATAAAAGTAGGATAGCTTACTGTTCCCATAGGATTGATAAATCCTTCGCTACTACCAAAATCTGCTATCACAGGACTATAATATGTTTTTGCAGCATATTCCTTGCCTTTATTTCCATTTCCATAGATGCTGATTCCTATGCTATTATTGTCATCAAGACTCATATTAAATCCAATTTGAGGAATCACCAAGACTTTATTTTCGGAATCTACTCCTCCTGTTTTGATTCCTAAAGGCCATATACTAGATTGAGTTTGTTCAAATTCTGTTGGTTCCCCAGCTACAAAATAGGAAGCTTTAGGCATGGCAATCTCGATACCAATTCCTAATTTTTGCCCTAGGAATACTTGCCCGCCAGGATTGGAATTTCCCCATATGGAATTCTCTACAATAGCAGTTCCAGCTCCTGCCATTGATTTAGCTCTAGGGCCATAAGCCAAATTAGATTGAGCTTGTATCTGACTTACGAATAAGAGCAAAGCCACAAGGAAAAAAGGAATGGAAAATTTAGATAGATTTTTTGTCGTCATAGTATCAAATTTTAAAGCATAAACTTAAAGGATTATTTTCTTCATTTCTATAAAAGACCCTATTCTTTTTCAACAGTTGTTTTGTGATAATAGGAATATGTGAATTATTGTCATCAAGAAAATTCCGATAACTGCGTTATACAATTTTTGAAAACAGCCATTTACAAAGGTAAACTCCTTTATTTGCAGAAATCGTAGCCTTGTTCTCGAAGCTTTCCTATCAGACACAAAAAGTAATATTCAGTTTTCTTACAAAAACTAATTAATTATATTTGACTCAATAAAATAGAATATGGAAAATAATAGACACGAAACTGAAATGCCAATGGCAGTAGAAGAATGGGGATGGAAATACCATCATTTGGGAGTTCCAACTAAAGAGAAAAAGCCAAACGAGCATTACTTACCACAGTTTAAGTTTTATGTTTCTGGTTTTTCCACTAGTCCTTTTGGTGTGGAGTGGATGCGTTTTGATGAAGATTGTGAAATGCACCCTTTAATTCAAACCATTCCTCATTTGGCATTTGTGGTAGATAATCTCGATAAAGAATTGCTTCGTCCAGAGCTAAATTTGCTCAATCCACCTAATCTACCCATGGAAGGATTAAGGGTAGCTATGGTAGAACATGATGGTGCTCCCATCGAATTAATGGAGTTTTCTGAGTATCCATAGTAGTTAAGGATAAGAATGAAATTCAATCCTTTTTGTATAAATAGGCAAACGAATACCAGAATGTTTAATTTATTGTTAAAAACTTGACACGGTGGCTTTTTAGGCCTACTTTTGTACAACTAAATTAAGGAAAGCAACTTGTTTAAGTTGTAGTTTTTTTCATATTTTTTTATTTGGTTAAATGTGTTTATATGCGAGAAGTCGTCAGTAGCCCTACTGGCGACTTTACTTTTTTTATGAGGTTTTGTTTTTAGATTTCTGATCAATTTCCACTTTTTTTCTAGTCCTAATTTACTATTATATTTTTATGCACGATAAATTTCACCTATGATAAATTTCACGTACGATAGATATGACCTACGATAAAATCATAGTATATCTACACTTTAAAGACCCCACACAAAAACCCACCCAACCAAAGCAAATTTTTCATATTTTTGCAAACTTTTATTATAAGATGTAAATACAACCAGTCCAATCATTTATAAAGAGAATACAGGATGGCAAAATATAAAGATTACAAAAATTTAAACCTCACCAATATTGCTGAGGAAACGCTCAAATTTTGGAAAGAACAAAATATTTTCGAAAAGAGTTTAGAAACCCGTAAAGAAGGCGAGCATTTCGTGTTTTATGAAGGACCTCCATCAGCGAATGGAGTACCTGGAATTCATCATGTTATGGGTCGTGCCATTAAAGATATCGTCTGTCGTTACCAAACTTTAAAAGGAAAATATGTTTCTCGTAAAGCGGGTTGGGATACCCATGGTTTGCCAGTGGAAATTGGAGTAGAAAGAAGTCTTGGAATCACTAAAGAGGATATTGGTAAGAAAATTACCGTTGAAGAATACAATCAAGCTTGTCGTACTGAGGTGATGAAGTATAAAGACCTTTGGGACGATTTAACCGTAAAAATGGGATATTGGGTTGACCTCGATGATCCATATATTACTTTCGATAATAAATATATAGAGTCGGTTTGGAATCTTTTATCTAAGATTAACAAGAAAGGCCTCCTCTATAAGGGATATACTATTCAGCCATTTTCGCCTGCTGCTGGAACTGGTTTAAGTACTCACGAACTCAATCAACCCGGTTGTTATAAGGATGTAAAAGACACTACCCTTACAGCTCAGTTTAAAGTAGTGAGAAACGAAGATTCTGAAAGGCTTTTTGCCGATGTGGAAGATGAATTGTTCTTCTTAGCTTGGACAACTACTCCTTGGACTCTTCCATCAAATACTGCTTTGGCCGTGGGTAAGAAAATCGAATATGTGAAGATTAAAACCTTCAATCCATATACTCATCTACCAATTACTGCAATTATTGCTAAGCCTTTAATGGGGAAATACTTCCCAGAAAAGAATGCCGAGCTTAAACTAGAAGAATACGAAACCGGACAAAAAGCCATTCCTTTCCAAGTGATAGGAGAATGTGTGGGAACAGATTTGGCGGGTATTCGTTACGAGCAATTATTGCCTTATGCACAACCTGAAGACGGGGATGCTTTTAAAGTCATTATTGGCGATTTTGTAACTACTGAAGATGGTACTGGTATTGTTCATATTGCGCCTAGCTTTGGTGCGGATGATTTTAAAGTGGCTCAACAAAACGGAATTGGTGCTTTGACTATGGTTGAAAAAACCGGTCGTTTCAACGAGGAAATGGGTGAGTTTGCTGGGCGTTTTGTGAAAAGCGAATATTATGCTGATGAAGATCCATTGCGCAAAGAATCGGTGGATGTTGAAATTGTAATCAAGCTAAAGAAAGAAAACAGAGCTTTTAAATCTGAAAAATATACCCACTCTTATCCTCATTGTTGGAGAACCGATAAGCCTATTTTGTACTATCCTCTAGATTCTTGGTTTATTAAAACCACAGAGGTGAAGGATAAAATGATAGACCTAAACAAAACCATCAACTGGAAGCCAAAAGCTACTGGTGAAGGTCGTTTTGGTAATTGGCTCGAAAATCTAGTAGACTGGAACCTTTCTCGTTCTCGCTTCTGGGGTATTCCTCTTCCAATTTGGACCAGTGAAGATCGCACAGAGCAAATTGTTTTGGGTTCTGCTGAAGAGTTGAAAATAGAAGTAGATAAAGCTTATGCTGCTGGTGTAATGACTGAGAATCCAATGGAAAACTTTGTTCCTGGAAACATGAGCAAAGAAAACTATGAGACTTTCGATTTCCACCGTCCCTATGTAGATAAGATAGTATTGGTATCAGAAACTGGTCAGAAGATGTTCCGTGAGCCAGACTTGATTGATGTTTGGTTCGATTCTGGAGCTATGCCATATGCGCAATTGCATTATCCGTTTGAAAACAAAGAATTATTTGAGCAAAACTTCCCTGCTGACTTTATTGCCGAGGGTGTGGATCAAACTCGTGGATGGTTCTTTACCTTACATGCGATTGCATCCATGTTATTTGATGGTGTAGCCTTTAAAAATGTGGTTTCCAATGGTTTGGTATTGGATAAAAATGGAAATAAAATGTCGAAACGATTGGGCAATGGTGTTGATCCTTTCGAGACATTAGGAAAATATGGGCCAGATGCCACACGTTGGTATATGATCACCAATTCTCAACCTTGGGATAATTTGAAATTTGATGTGGCTGGTATTGATGAGGTGAGAAGAAAATTCTTCGGAACATTGCATAATACCTATGCTTTCTTCTCATTATATGCCAATATTGATGGTTTTACCTATGCGGAGGATGATATCGAATTTAGCCAACGACCAGAAATTGACAGATGGGTGCTTTCTGAATTAAACTCTTTAGTAAAAGAGGTTGATGAGGCATTTGGAGTATTCGAGCCCACAAGAGCTGGAAGAGCCATAGCACGTTTTGTTGACGAGCACTTAAGTAACTGGTTTGTTAGATTGAGTAGAAGAAGATTCTGGAAAGGTGAATATTCAGAAGATAAGATTTCTGCTTATCAAACCCTTTATACTTGCTTAGAGACTATTGCTATCATTAGCTCTCCAATTGCACCATTCTTCACAGATAACTTGTTCCGCGATTTAAATGCGGTTTCTGGAAAACGTAGCGAGGAAAGTATTCACCTTTGCATGATGCCTGTGGCCGACGAATCTAAAATAGATAAAGACCTAGAGGAGCGTATGCAAATGGCACAGACCTATTCTAGTATGGTTCTTTCCATGAGAAAGAAAAATAAAATTAGAGTTCGTCAGCCATTAAATAAAGTAATGATTCCTATTTTGGATGAGCGCTTCAAAGATCAGGTAGAGAAAATTACCGATTTGATTCTTTCTGAGGTTAATGTGAAAACATTAGAGTTTATGACAGAAGACAGCGGTATGTTGGTAAAGAAAATCAAAGCCAACTTTAAAGCCTTAGGTCCTAAATATGGTAAGATGATGAAGCAAATAGCTGCTGCTATTTCTCATTTTAGCCACGATGATATTAAGCAATTAGAAAACGAAGGTGTTTATCATATTGATATCAATGGTGTAGATGTAGCGATTGAAGTCAGCGATGTGGAAATCACTACCGATGATATTCCTGGATGGTTAATTGCCACTCAAGGGGCATTAACTATTGCTTTGGATATTACGCTCACTGAAGAGTTGAGAGAGGAAGGTATTGCTAGAGATATCGTGAATAAGGTTCAGGGTTTGAGGAAGGATAAAGGCTTTGAGGTGACAGATCAGATTCATATAACAATTCAGAAACAGGTAGAAACTGATAATGCTATCAATAATAATAATTTGTATATTTGCTCAGAAACACTCGCATCAGAGCTAAAGCTGGTTGACACAGAATTGATAGGTGGTGAGGAAGTAGAATTGTCAGATTCTATTAAAGTGATAGTAAAAGTAGAGAAAATCAGCTAGTTACAAATCATTTAAATATTGCATTATGGATACTGAAACAAAAAAGAGCCGTTATTCGGATAGTGAATTACAAGAGTTTAAAGAAATTATTCAAGGTAAAGTTGCCAAGGCAAAAGCTGATTTAAAAATGCTTACCGAAGCATATATCAACAATAACGACAATGGCACTAACGATACTTCTCCTACTTTTAAAGTATTAGAGGAGGGCAATGCTGTTTTAACAAAAGAAGAAAACAGTAAATTAGCATCTCGTCAAGAAAAATTCATTCAGAGTTTAGAGATGGCCTTGATTCGTATTGAGAATAAGACTTATGGTATTTGCCGTGAGACTGGAAAATTAATTCCTAAAGAACGTTTGAGAAGTGTTCCTCATGCTACTTTAAGTATTGATGCAAAATTGAATAGACCTCGTATCTAAACTGATACGATTAAAATATTATATGGAAGCATTTTGATTGAAAATCTCAAAATGCTTCTTTTTTATTAAAAGACAATAAATTGAAAAAAGCAGCAATAATTGTATTTCTGGTACTTTTAGTAGATCAGATTTTAAAGATTTATATCAAAACCCATTTCCATTTAGGTGAGGAAATTCATGTGATGGGAGATTGGTTCATTATTCACTTTACTGAGAATCCCGGAATGGCTTTTGGCTATGAGTTGGGTTTCTCTTGGGGGAAATTAGCTTTGAGCCTTTTTAGAATTGGAGCCATCATTGCTTTGGGCTTTTATATCGCTCATATTGTGAAGCGAAAATCTCCTGCAAGCTTTGTTCTAAGTATTTCTTTAATTATGGCTGGAGCTTTAGGAAATATGATAGATAGTGCCTTTTATGGAATGATTTTTAGCGACAGTATGTTTCATGAGGTTGCAACGGCTTTCCCCGAAGGAGGTGGCTATGCCAGCTTTTTACATGGTAAAGTAGTAGATATGTTCTATTTTCCTTTATTTAGCTTTACTTGGCCCGAATGGATGCCATGGTTAGGTGGGCAGATGTTTACCTTCTTTCAGCCTGTATTTAATGTAGCGGACGCTTCTATCACTATTGGTGTAGCTTTGATATTGTTATTTCAGAAGAGCTTTTTTAAGAAAGACGAATAGCGGTTTTTTTATTCGAGATTTATAGAGAAGCCATTGCATTTGTAATGGCTTTTTTGCTGTGCTTTTCACTTTGGTTTCTCCTTATACAATAGCCGATGCCCTATGGGCAATGCTATTTAATAAATAGTAAACTAAGAGGAAAAAGCTACCGCGTAGCGGTTCAGCTCATGTATAAAGTACTTGCTAAAGTTTTCCTATTCCCCATAGGGGATTTGCTTTAATTGTACTCTATCTTTTATTGAAGTTTATAGAACATATGCTCTACGAGCAATAAAATATTTCTTTTCTCCATATACAATAGCTGATGCCCTATGGGCAATGCTTTTCTATAAATAGTAAGTTGAGAGGAAAAAACTACCGCGTAGTGGTTCAGCTCATGTATAAAGTATTTGCTAAAATTTCCAATTCCCTGTAGGGGATTTGCTGTAATTGCGCTCATCTTTTATTGATTCTTAAATTCAAGTAGTAAATGCAACTTTTCGATTTAGAGGCGAAATTATTAATTTTTCAAAACAGAAAGAGAGAAGAACTCTCCTTCATGTTTTGGTGGTTTGCTTACCTTACCGCTTCCAATCGCGAAAAAAGAAGTTGTATGGCACACTTAACCGAATCACAAAGGTACACCATTTCATGCCATTGTCGGGCTAAATCTAGCATAAAGCCTCTATAATTGGCATCAGGACTGTCTATAATTTGTAAAACTGGAAAAGTCAAAAAAGCATCTTGCTTTATCACCAAGTGAAGCAAACTATTTTTAGCCATAGCTAAAGTTTGATAAATTACTCCTCTCATTTCAATTTTATTGCTGATACTAATTTGATATTCTTCTTTTTCAAGGGAATTATCTAATTCAAAAATCACATCACTATTAGGGCTCATTTCTTCTTCTTGCTCTAGTTTTAAGCCTGTGATCAATTCCAGCTTCTCAGAGAATAATTGGAGGAGGCCTCCGATTTCTTCATTTGGACTAAAAGATTTGCTCTCTGCTGTTAAAATTAAAGTTTGAGTAGAAGCAATGAGTTCTTTGAGTTGGGGGAGAAGACGAATTTCTAATTTTTGCTCAATAACCAGATTACTGCTATCGCAAGAGATGAAGATTAACAACAAACTAAAAAAGAGAATAAAGTTTTTCATTTAAAGAAGTGTTTTGGCTTTTTTTCAGCCATCAAATCTACAATGTTTACAGATTTTGGGCGCGATTATTAGTGTTAAAATCACATATTAATCATGATTAGATATGCCTACAAATTTAGACCCTAAAACTATAATTTTCTGCAAATGTGTAAAAC
This sequence comes from Lentimicrobium sp. S6, assembly GCF_013166635.1. Lineage (NCBI taxonomy): Bacteria > Pseudomonadati > Bacteroidota > Bacteroidia > Bacteroidales > Lentimicrobiaceae > Lentimicrobium > Lentimicrobium sp. S6. Next base: position 84,901 of record NZ_JABKBZ010000001.1, read on the forward strand.
TGAAAAAGTCTATTATATTTGCCAAAACAAAAATTATGATATTAGGAGTTTCAGGTTGGTTAGGGAATAAGTTGGGGATCAGTGAGAAAATAATAAGAATAGCATTTGTAGTAGGTGCATTATGCTTTGGGGTTGGAGTCGGGCTTTATCTTATTCTTTGGGTTGTTAAGGTTTTAACTAAATAGCCTTTTATTTTTTCTGATACTTTGCAAGTTCTTTTTGCAAGAGTTTTCTTCTAATTTCTTTTCAATGATTAGGCAGGAATAGTTGAACTCTTGTACTTAGGAGTTTTTCCTAAGACTGCACCATATCTTTCTGATTATTGGCAAATGGAGGTTTACCTGAGTTTAGGAAGATGTCAAAAAAAGTATCTTTACTATAGTTATCTCCTCGTCAACTATTAAGCTGATAGAACTATCTGTGCGACCTGGACTTAAATTATCATTTTTTCTTCACTTTCAAGAATACCAGCCTCCTTTATTAAAATATCGAGAGATAATACTAAATAACTGAAGCTCTTTTTTGGTAATTTCTGGCAAAAGGGAAATCCAATTGGTGAGTAAAGAAGTCCCTAAGGGAAGTGGGGTAAACCCATCTTTCGTATAATTTCTTTCCTCTTCACTTAGTCATATTTTGCACTGGAATTTATCCTTCAGCTTAGCAGCATTCAAATAATGATCGCAGTGACTATGGGTAAGAAATAGATATTTTAAAGGATGTTTTGAATTACTTAAGATTTCCAAACCCCTAATGAGTTCATCATCAGCAGAAACCTTTCCTGTATCGACTAAAATTTGAAATTCCTTGGTCTAGATAAGAAAAGAATTATTTCTATAATTTAGCACCTATGTAATCTGAGTACCCTTTTGAGTCTACCAGGTTTTGTTTGCTAAAAAATTAAATAATGATTCCAAAAACCAATCTGTCTTGTACTTTTGGTAGATGTAATTTCCATCATTATTATTCCCCATATCTAAATAATAATGGGCATCTTACCAATTATCCAAATAATATACTCCCTTATTGGTTTAAAAGAGGTTCACATGTCTAGCTTACATACTCTAAAATCTAATTATTGAAACACCTCTCCCATAAATATATAGTAAGAAGCCTAGTCTAAAGAAGTATTTTTATACCGATGACTAATCAGTATTGTTTAAGGCGCATTTTAAACTACACTTAGTTATATAACGATGATCTATTACCTTAGCTTTAAAGTCAATAAAAAGGCATTATTACCTTCTAATTGGTTAATTGTAAAAGAATAAATTTAACAAGGTGCTGAAATAAAAAATACTGCCAATTAAAAAAGAGCCGAAATACAATCTCGGCTCCTAAATAATTCATTTGGTTAGTATGTTTTAATATTACTTCAATTCTTTATGACATAACCACCAATCTAAACATTCATGCTCACCAGCTTTGGCTTTTTCAATGCGATCTTTTGCATCAGTAACATTAGTTGCTGGTGGAACAATTACTCTAGCTCCAAAATGCTCGTTATTTGGCCACTGGGCTGGCATAGCTACTTTATTGGCATCTGATACTTGCATACCTTCTAAAGCTCTTAAAATCTCATCCATATTTCTTCCCAATTCCTGTGGATAATAAAAAATGATTCTGAATTTACCTTTTGGGTCAACAATAAATACCGCTCTTACCGTATTGCTTCCTTTACCAGGATGAATGATTCCTAAATCTTCAGCTACTTTACCAGTATCGGCAATAATAGGGAACTCGATTTGTACATTCATATTGTCCTTAATCCACTCTTCCCATTTAATGTGAGAGAAAACTTGGTCAACGCTCAATCCTATCAACTCGGTGTTTAAAGCTCTGAATTTATCGTAACGCTCTTGAAAAGCCACAAATTCAGTAGTACATACAGGAGTAAAATCTGCAGGATGACTAAATAATACGAACCATTGTCCTTTGTAGTCTTCTGGTAAATTCTTAATTCCGTGAGTAGTTTGTACGGTCATATTTGGGAACATGTCACCTAATAAAGGCATTCCTTTTCTTACTTTTTCTTCCATGATTATTTGTTTTATTTGGGTTTATTTATTTAAGAATGCTGAATACATCCATATTGCTTTCTCTTGTTCTCTGATATAATCGCTCATTAAACCATTAGTACCTTCATCATTGGCATCGCCACTTTTTTCTAAAATCGCTCTTTGCTTACTAATAAACAAAGTCAATCCATCTAGAATGCTTTCCACATTTTTTAGCCCGTCATTGGTTTGAATGGCCTCCTCTATTTGTGATACCTGAAGATATTTTGAAAATCTATATTCTGGCTCAAAACCTAAGGTTAAAATACGTTCTGCTATTTCATCAATCTTCAAATTCAAGTCATTATACAACTCTTCAAACTTCACATGCAATTCAAAGAATTTTTCACCTTTTATATTCCAATGAAATCCTCTCACATTGGTATAAAAAACTTGATAATTGGCTAATAAATCATTTAGCATTGAACTTAATTCCTGGGCTTTATGTTTTTTAATTCCTATTCTATTCATCTTTATTCCTTTCTTTTTAAAAATACGGATTATATATTCTTTACTACTTGTTAATCTGATAATTATATCACACTTATTTGTGACTTATTTAAGGCAAAGATACAGCCTGAAAGCACATTTGTCAAATCGATAATATTTAATACCTAATAGATTTTGTCTATATTTGCTGCATGATTAGTTTAATACAATTAGAATATATAGCAGCGGTAGATACCTATCGCCACTTTGCCACTGCCGCCGAAAAGAGTTTTGTCACACAACCCACCTTGAGTATGCAAATCAAAAAACTAGAGGAGGATCTAGAGGTTATCATTTTCGACAGAAGTAAACAACCGGTGGTTCCTACCTTGGCAGGAGAAAAGTTAATTGCGCAAGCACGAGAAGTTTTAGCAGAAGCTCAAAAATTAGATTTGATAGCTCGAGAAAGCAGAAAGGATGTTAGCGGAGCATTAAAAATTGGAGTTATTCCTACCATCTCACCCTACTTGCTGCCACGGTTTTCTGGTGCATTCCGAAGAAAATTCCCTAAAGTGGAGCTAAAAGTTACTGAAATGGTCACCGAGAGAATTTCTGAATATTTAAAAAAGGGAATCATTGATGTGGGAATTTTAGTCACTCCCCTGCATGAAACGGGTATATTTGAAAAGCCTTTATACTATGAGGAAATGCTCATCTATTCCAATAAAAACCATGAATATATGCAGCAACCTGTGATTAATGTTTCGGCCATGCATACCAATGATATTTGGCTCCTCAACGATGGTCATTGTTTTCGCCATCAAGTAGTCAACCTCTGCGATATTCACCATTTCGAAAGCAGCGATTTACCCTTTGAATTTGAAGGAGGAAACCTAGATACCCTCATTAAAATTATAGACATAGAAGGCGGCTATACCCTAATCCCAGAACTGGCTTGGTACGATTTAGATGCCCAAAGAAAGAATCAGGTGAGGCATTTTGAAGATATGGTTCCACTTAGAGAAGTAAGTTTAGTATATACTCGTAAATATCAAAAGTCGAGGATTATTGAAGAGCTCAGTAAAGAGATCCAAGTTTGTATTCCCAAGCCGCTTATAAAAAAAGAAAGAGGTAGTTTGGTAGAGTGGAAAAGCTAAGCCATCTGATTTGTCAATTTCAAAAAAATATATAATTATAATAAACATATGTTCATTATAATTTATATTTTTGCAATCCTTTATTCCTAATCTTGAATGAAGACAAATTATAATCATCACCATAACGAAAGATAAACATGAAGATCGCAATACCTACAAGAGGAAACATAGTGGATGGACATTTTGGCCATTGCGAAGCCTATACTATTATCACCGTTGATAATAACAAAAAAATTGAAAAGACCGAGATTTTACCTTCCCCACAAGGATGCGGATGTAAAAGTAATATCGCAAGTGTATTGAAAGATTTGGGCGTTACCGTAATGCTTGCTGGAAATATGGGAAATGGGGCATTAAACGTACTTCACCAACAAGGTATTGAAGTTGTTCGAGGTTGCCAAGGAGATATTCTATTAGTAGCTCAAGCTTATTTGGACGGAAACATTGGTGACTCAGGAATCAGTTGCCAACAGCATGAAGCACAAGGCGAAGGTCATGTTTGTAATCATTAAATAATATCAAATGGCGAGAATAATAGCATACTCTTTATTATTCTATTTTACTGCAATTGAATTATTCGGTAGAACTACTTTCTGTGGGCTGAAGAACTAAGCTTTTATATTTTAAATCGGCCATTTGATTGATGACTGTTCTTATCTTTTCATAATCTGCGGCAGGATAAGATGACTTAGTAAAATACTCAGTTACCTTATAAACTAACAGCTTCTCGTTTAACTCATAATTCGACGCTAACCCTGCTTGTACTTCACCTTCCTCATTGGTGTATTTAACATCCTCTATTAAATCTTCTAGATTAGCAATTTGATAGTTCTCAGGGATTTCAACCTTGATAATATATGATTTTTTAATGGGATTACCCATGTCAATATCTTGACTTCGCTCTTCTTCTTCTTTGTACAAATCACTTCGTGTTTGGAACAAATATCCAAGATTAAAAATCAAGTCGTCAGCCCCTTTTTCAATCAACATATCGCTAGATAATTGGTATGTAAATATTAATGGCTTCACAATGGTATCCTTCCAGCTCAGGGTATCATTAATGATTTCACTATCATGAACGGTAACATTTACAGAACTCCGTTTGCCTTTTTCCTTTAAAAATTCTTTTCTTTCCTTCTTATCCAGATAAGAAAGCAGCCTTCGATATTGCGCGGCCCAATATCCCTTATAATGCGTTTGCCAATTTATTTCGACAATATGGTCATCAACCAATCTTAAGTGTATATGATATTTAGCATTAGACCTAGAAGTGTCTACTGGTATTATACTTTGATAATAGGAACCAGAGCTTTTTTTGATAAAATAGGCTTCTTGGGAAATATAATTTGTTTTCACTATGCCTAAGGGGTAAAACTCCGAATAGGGTTCTAAGTATTGGCCCGAATTAGGAAAATAAAACAATGTTTTATCTACCATATAAGAAAAAGGATAATCTGAAGAAAATTCCGTGAAAGTTTTATCACCAGTAAGCAATATTTCATACTCAATACCTGCTGCTTCGTATAATGCTGATTGTAAAATCAACATTCCAAAAGTAGTAGGGACAGTTTTATATCTAATAATATTATGTAAATTATATTCAGCATAAGTATATGCATAAGTTATGTTTATACTATCGTTACAGTATTTCTTGATATAGTTTATTTTTTGTTCATCGGAAGCATCGGACAAAGGAAAGGTCTGATATAGCTTGAGCGCCTTCTTCTTTTCTGACTTTGAAAACTGCATACAATAATCAAAAACACTATTATACTTTTTCCTCCATTGGGTAAATGGAGTAGCATCACTTCCACCCATAATTGCATAGGATATTTTCATTCTATGGGGAGTATTATTGGTGTACTTTTCTCGTTTTATGGGTTCCACGTTTTTTAAATCGGCATACCATGCCTGTCTACCATCTGAATCTACTTCTAATTCAGGGAAACCATTATACGATTTTATAAAAACTGATAAAGCACCATGTGCAACCAATTCAAATCGTCCTTCCTGAATGGGATAATCATTATAATATATTTCTATATGAGACTTGCTAGGATATAAATTGAGCGTATATTTATATTCTATCTCCCCTCCAATTTCGGCTCCTTTAATAGCAAAGACCTTAAAATCGCCATATCCCTCTAAATTGTCAATCTCATACAAATCATTTTGATTCATTACAGTTACTTTTCCATTTGGTGAAATAAATCGTACTTTAAAATCAACTATTTTCCTGACACCATACATGGGAATAGCTACTTTGTTATAATCTTCGAGTCCGATATCCGTATTAATTCTAATCAACTTATAAACTGTTTTTTGCAAAGTGGAGGGCCCCAAACCTTTATACTCAAATATTTTAATGCTTTTTAGTTCTACAGCATCCTCATCGGCATAGCGAGAATCTACAGGACTCAAAGCAGTGCTATCTTTGAAATTATACTGCTTCCATCTGTTTCTTTGAGCAAATACACTTTGAGAAACCATTATAAAAACTAGAAAAAGGAATATATATTTAAGAATATTCTTCATTTTTAATGTTGTTTTGATTGGAGATTAGATTTTGATTAATGGCGTTGAAGGACTATTACTTCTCTATAAGCTTTCTTGAGTTCACTTACGAATTGATTCCAGTTATTGAAATCGTTTTTCTTAATCCTTCTACTTTTTAAGATAATCTTCCTATTCATCATCAACTTATTATCTACCAATTCATATTCAAGATTAAACTGATAATCGTCAAAATTGATTTGCCTATTTGGTGGTAAATAACTTATGCCATAATCCTCAGGTATTTCGTAAACCATATAATAATCATCTGTAAATGGAATATCGAATAGATAATCGAATTTACGCTGCGCTATGTCTATTTCATCATCATCAAAAGGAAGGGTAAAATGCAGGTTTAAATATTTCTTATCTCCAACACTTTGTCCATATTTGCTCAAGCTAAAGTCGTAGGATACCTTCATGGAATCTGTTCTATCTTTTATTCCAGAATATTCTATATTCTCCAAAAGAGCTTTGTTTGTAGCCTTTTTCAAATTTTCAGCAATAAAATCGACTACTTCGTCCTTCTTTAATGGAAAAGCCATTTCTATGGTATGTTTAATGCTTCCAGTTAATTCAATATCTGCATGGCCTTTTAAAACACCATCCTCTTCAAACAAATAGGTTTTATCCAATAAGATATTTGCTGATGCAGAATCTACTGGTACTTTGTGTATAATAAAATCTTTTGGTCCTAATGAAATTAATACTTCTTTTCCTTGAATATAGTAGGGTGCCTTATATAACTCTCCAAAGCTATTGGTGGCATCTAGCAACTTATATTTATCCTTTGAGCCCACTGCTAAAATCATATGATTATCTGTTGATGTAGTGAAGTTTTCCGCATAGGTATAAGGCAAGTCCTTGGTTCCAACCCAGCAGTAATAACTTTCCACTCCAGATGCTTTTAATATCTCTTTTGTGAGGTTGGTCATGGCCTTACAATCACCATACCTATTTCTCAACACATCTACGCAGTCATCAGGGATAAAACCACCCAAGCCAATAGATGTATTAATATATTTTATATTTCTCTGCACCCATTGAAAAACGGCTCTAATTTTCTCATCCTCATTATGACAGGTATCTGTGATTTCATGAGCTATTGCATTAATGCTTTGTTTGGACTTATAATTAGTTTGTTTTACTAAGGTCCTATACCATTTATGTAATGAAGCAACGCTATCGAGGAAAGGAAATGGAACATCTTCTCTAATAATAGTTTTTACATAAAAGATGATTTTTGGACTTAACTCCTGGAATCCAGGACCATTGTCTTCTAAATCGAAACTAGCAACAGTGTCCATTTCCCATTTATACTCTACCAATCCACCCACTTCTTTTTTGGTGAATTCAAATGAATAGGAATCGGGACCATGATAATTCCATCCCAATATAATATTGGGTTCACATCTGATAATCAATCGTGATTTTAAACATGAATGCTCTTTAACAAATAAATACGGGGTAAAATAAAGTGGGCCATTAATATTTCTATCATAATCTAAAACTAAATTTGACCCTCTTTTTGCATCCAAAAAATAAACCTCTTGATTTGACATATCAGCGTATAAATCGGTGCTTTCCATCAAGCTTTCGACTTCTGGTATATAGGCCATCTTATTATCACTACCCATTTTAGAATTTAGAGTAGATCCCTTAATATTTACTGCCGGGCTTAATGAACTATAAAATATATTATCCAGCCAATAATCATTTGGATTATCATTATTAATAATCATTTTCTTGGAATAAACATGTTTAGTGATTTTTAGCGAAGTAGAATAATCGCGAATGGTAATTAGATCGCTTCTTAAAATATTTACTGCATCTTCTTCCGGAAATACTATTTCTAATTCTTCAGGACTTTGAGGAAAGGTATTTAAAAAAGTAAAAACGAGTGAAATGAGTAGTATAAATGTCTTTTTCATAGATTTTGATATTGCTTGTACATTAAAACAGGCTAATATAGAAATATATATTATACAGTTAGATTTGATATACAACCAAATTTGTAAAAATAGAAATGGTCTAAACTCTTGAGAACAATAATAAGTTTATAAAAAAAGAAAATTAAAGTCCAAAATATTCTGTAATTGATAAATATAATGATCTTCTATGATTATGGCAAAAGTATTACCCTTAAAGAAAGTAAATAGAAGGTTTTAAACATATATAAAAAGGCCTCCAAATGGAGGCCTCAAACTCATTAAAACGTATAAATTATACCAAACAACATTAATTTGGCACATGGCAATTTTAGTCTAATAATGTTGGCGCTTTCTATAAGTGGTATGTAAGAGATTGTGTGATACATGACTCAGTGGCTCTTTCAAGAAGTCCTTATATATGGTTTTTATGGCGGGATTATCGTGCGACTTTCTAAGGTTCATATTCATATCCTCTTCATAAATGGCAGCTACTCTTGCTTTTCTAATAGCCTCATTGGTAGGAATAGGCTGCCCTCCTCCTCCAATACATCCACCAGGGCATGCCATCACCTCGATAAAGTGATATGGCGATTCACCAGCTGCAATTTGATCCATAATGATTCTTGCATTAATTAAGCCATGGGCTACAGCAACTTTCATTTCTACTCCTTCAAGGAATGACCATTCGGGAAGCGCTCCTTCAATTTTTATAGCTGCTTCTTTAATGCCTTCCATACCTCTGACCGGTATGATATTCAAATTTTCGAAAGGTACTTCTTTGCCTGTTACTATCTCGTATGCTGTTCGTAAAGCAGCTTCCATCACTCCTCCTGTGGCTCCAAAGATGACTCCTGCACCAGTAGACTCTCCCATGATACTGTCATAGGAAGACTCTTCTAATTCAAGGAAGTTTAAGCCTGTTTGCTTGATCATATGGCCTAGTTCACGGGTTGTTAAACCTGCATCAATGTCTTGGAATCCACTGTCTTTCATTTCACCTCGATTGGCTTCGAATTTCTTAGCAGCACAAGGCATAATAGCAACACTTACGATGTCTTTAGGATCAATACCTTTTTTATCGGCGTAATATGTCTTTGTTAAGGCTCCGAACATCTGTTGAGGTGACTTGCAAGTAGAAAGATGGCCTAAATGTTCTGGATATAAATGTTCACAGAACTTCACCCAACCAGGACTACAAGATGTTAATAAAGGAAGTTTAATGGTATCATCTTTGTCTACCAAAGCTTTCTTCAGGCGGACTAATAATTCGGTGCCCTCCTCAATAATCGTTAAATCCGCAGAGAAATCAGTATCCAAAACGGAATCTACTCCCAAACGACGCATGGCAGTAACCATTTTACCTGTTACACGAGTACCAACAGGGTAACCCAACATTTCGCCAAGGGCTACACGCACAGAAGGTGCTGTATTCATCACTACGTGTTTGGTAGGATCTCCGATAGCCTCCCATACTTCATCGAAATAACGTCTTTCGGTGAGTGCTCCAGTGGGACAGCGGTTTACACACTGCCCACAGTTGGTACAGACCACATCTTTTAATGGCAGATCGTGGAAAGTACTAATTTTCATATCCTTTCCCTTATGGCTGACCGTTAGAGCATTCACATGTTGTAATTCAGAACAAGTTCTTACACAACGTTGACAACGTACACATTTACTGTCATCTTTCTCGATAGACCAAGATGACCTATCCACTTCAATATTAGGCTTTAATATACTTAGATACCTATTATTATCAATATTAAATTCTGCCGAAAGGGTTTGAAGTTCACAATTGGTACTTCTATAACAAGTGGTGCATTGTGTATTATGCTCCGATACCAACATAGCGATGATATCTTTACGGGCGTTTCTTACCTTAGGGGTATTTGTCCTTACCTCCATTCCATCTTGAGCTGGAATAGCACAAGAAGCCTGAAGGGCTCTAGATCCAGCTACTTCAACCACACATACACGACAGTTACCTGCCACGCATAAATCTTCGTGATAGCAAAGGGTTGGAATTTTTACATTTATCTTTTTGGCAGCATCGAGTATGGTTTTACCCTGTTCTATTTGAACCTTCTTGCCGTCTATAGTTAATTTAATTTTTGACATGATTTTCCTTTCGTTTTGCGATTAATAAATCATTTCCTCGCGGAAGTTGGTTACTATTGATGAGAACGAATTAGCCACAGACTGACCCAAACCACATTTTGAAGCTATCTTCATGGTTTCGGTGAGTTTGATAAGTTGATCTAGGTATTCTGATGGCATTTGTCCTTTTTTCACATGCTCAATTCCTTTGATCAACTGTTGGGTTCCAATTCTGCATGGCGTACACTGACCACAAGATTCTTCAGCAAAGAATTCTAGATAATCATTTAGTACATTAAACATGGATCGGGTTGAATTGAAAATCATCATAGATCCACCTGTTGGAATTCCTTCGAATCCAATAATGGTTTCTTTGAAGAGTTTACGGGGGACACAATGACCTGAGGCTCCTCCAACTTGAACAGCCTTAGTGTCTCCATCGCCGAATTCCTCTACAAAATCGGCCACATTTAATCCCAGTTCTAGTTCATGAATTCCAGCTTTGGGTGTATCACCAGATACGGAGAATACTTTACTACCTCTAGAATCCATTGTTCCAACTGCCTTAAACTCATCCACACCCATATTTATAATCATGGCTGTATAGACTAAGGTTTCAACATTGTTAATCACGGTAGGCTTTCCATTATAACCAGATTTGGTTGGAAATGGGGGCTTGTTACGTGGCTCTCCTCTTCTTCCTTCCATAGATTCGAAAAGAGCGGTTTCTTCACCACAGATATAAGCTCCGCTACCAGAGCGAATACTAACTGCAAAATCTAAACCTATTTTGCTCAAGCTATTGTTAAATTCATCTATTTGAGCATTAAGCTTTTTCAATAAGAAATTATATTCTCCTCTTAAGTAGATGATTCCTTCTTTAGAACCAATGGCATAAGCACAAATGGCCATACCTGATAATACTTTATTAGGAACCACATCTAGGATTTCTCTATCCTTAAATGTTCCTGGTTCTCCTTCATCTGCATTACAAATGACATACTTGGTGTCTGCCACCTCATCTTTTGCAAATTTCCACTTCATACCAGTAGGGAAACCTGCGCCTCCTCTACCTTTCAATCCGCTCTCAATGATCGAAGACACCACTTCTTCTCGTGTCATCTTCAATGCCTTTTTGACCACTTCAATGGGCTCACAACCCGCGCAATCAAAAATAAAATCGACTCTTTGTAATTTTTTTGATACCATTTTTATTTTTTTTGGGGTTAATGACTAGCAATATTTATCTAAAATATTAACTATTTGATCTGGGTCTACGTGAGGGTAAACATCGTCATTGACGAGCATCACTGGACCCTTGTGGCACCAACCCAAACAGTTGGCGGCTAGGAGTGTAAACTTCTTGTTCCTACTAGTTTCACCTTCCTTAATTTTTAAATGGTTCTCAATAGCCTCAATTACTCGCTGTTTGCCCTTCATTTTGCAAGTAATGGTTTTACACACTCTGATGATATTTTCACCACGGGGTTCCGTTTCTAAGAATGTATAAAACGAAGCGGTTCCGTAAACATCGGCCGACGATAAATTTAACGCCTTAGCAATTGCGATCATTGCAGTGTCCGATAGGAAATGTTCTTCTTGAACAACGCCTTGCAAAACGGGTAAAAGACTATTTCGAGTCTTACCATGTTTTGAAACCAACTGTTCAACTAATTTTTCTGTATCTGCCATATTGAATTGATTAAGAGTATTGTTATTTGAATAACAAATATAAATTTTCAATTGTTATTTGAATAACAATCAAAAACAATCTTCAATATTTATACTTATTCTAAATAAGTATGTTTTATATAATATTGTGTATCAGATACATAAAAATATAGCACGTTTCATATTTAGAAAGATACCGGTTTTATTTATTTAATACGAAATAGCAGTTTATCGTAATTTAATAGGTGTTTTACTGATTTTACGCCATATTTTATCCTTTTATAATCGTTTTGCTGAATACTATAACATATATTTATACACATGACTAAAAGTCAATAACAAATCTTTAAACAAAAAAAATAACAGTTTCTTATGGTAAAGAAACTGTTATCAATTCTGTAAATATACTTCTGATAAATACTGTGAAGATTAAAACACCTTTTCCGGAATAATTATCCAACAAATAAGATAAAGTAACACTCCAAAACCTCCAAACAGAACCATCAATAACCAAATAATTCTGATGATGGTATAATCCAGGTTAAAATAATCACCTAATCCCGTACAAACTCCTCCTACCACTTTTCCTTGTGGGTTCCTAAATAATCTTTTTCCAGTACTCATAATCGTATTTTTATTATTAGATGTTAACCTGGCATTTTGGTTACAGCAACAACTTTTTTAAAAATCAAAGTTTCAGGATTCTATAGATGCGACGATTTACAAATAACTTAAATACTAATGACCAAAAAGAATGATAATCCTGGTATGAATTTACATAATCTTAAAGAAAAACAACTGTGCAATCTGAACAAACTCAAATCATCCGAAACTCTATTTGGAATTAAACCTCTGATATTAAATGATTAAAAGATTCGAGCACTAGGTTTTCAAGGATATTTTTATCAATGTCTGCAAGCTTATTTACATAAAGGCAAGATTTTCCAATTTTGTGTTTTCCTAATTGGTCAAGATAAGGTTTTAGATAATCAAAGCCACTCATCACATAAAGACTAAACTTTGCTTTTCTTGGTGAAAATCCAATTTTAAACCATTGCCCTTCTTGCCCCGATTCGTATTTATAATGATAACTACCAAACCCAATGATATTCTCTCCCCACATTTTAGGCTCAGCCATTGTGATTTTTGTAAAAAGATCCAAAAGCTCAAAGCTATCAGATCTTTTTTTTTCATCTTCTATTTTCTCTAAAAATGCAATCACGTCCTTATCATTCAACTTAGTTTTAAGCTCGTATTTAGCCATCCTTATTCCAAGTTTTTCTTAAGGTTATCTAAACCTGTTTGTAAATCACCACCTAGCATTTCTTCCATATCCATAAATAAAAGCATGATATTAGATGGGTAATCCATATGACCTTCAAATCCCCAAACTACTTTGGTTGTATTTGCATTTATGCTTTCGGTTGACATATATGCAGGAGAAACTGATTCCCATGGAGATTCAAATCTTAACTCGAAATCTACTCGTTTACCCTCCTCAATTTTTATAATTTCTTGTTCTCCAATACCTACATTTTCATCTTCGCTTTCCCAACGAGAAACAAAGCCAACAGTTCCATCAGTACCTCTGAAAGATTTCTTCATATTCGGATCTACCATAGCCCATTTACTATATTCATCTTGGTTTTTAAGATGCTTTACATAGTCGAAGGTAACAGGAAGAGATTGGTTAACTTCAACAGATCTTACCACCGAATACTCCTTAGGTGCAAAAGCTGCTATAACAAAAAACAGGGCAATAATCCCTAGAACAATATACAATAACTTTTTCATAATGACTCATTTAGATTTAGAAAGCTAATGTAATGAAAAACGAAAGGTGGGTGTGTTAATTAGGAGTTAAACTAACTGATAACGGTAATAAGTTTTATCATTTTTTAAAAGAATAGTCATATTTCGGCTGATTTAGTTGCTATGCTTTTATGAAGTTCATAATTCAGGAAAAAGATATCGAGCAGAGAGAGGGAACTATTTTTTCTATAGTATTCCCAGCGAGCTGAAGATGAATATAGATTTAGGAATCTATTTTTTTTAAGTCATTTAATTCCAATTGTACCATCATTGAAATACCAATTTCTCCAATTCTAATCATCACCTTTTTCTTACCGTCGCTATCCAAAACGACTTCGCCTTGGTACCCCATTAAAGCTCCTTTTTCAATAAGAACCATTTCGCCTTTTCTAAATATATGACCACTAAAAGTAACATGTGTATCAGAAGACAGTACCCTTTTCATGGCCTCAATTTGCACATCGGGGATAGAGGCTGCTTTACCATTAAAGGTAACATAGCGGACAACTCCTTGAGTATTTAAAATATCATAATACTCTTTTTCACTAGCTTTTACAAAAACGTAGGAATTGATATAAGGAACTTCTACCCACTTTTTTCTATCGCTCCATTGACGTAATTTTCTTTGCAAGGGAAGATATACTTCAATACCTTGGTCGCTCAATAACTTTGCGGTTACTTTTTCACCGCGCGAACGGGTATAAATGGCATACCATTGATAGGATATCATGATAGAAGTTTATTTACAACCAGCATCTCTGAGGAAAGGGTGATAATCACCTCGTTTACCCATTGGCTTACTGTTTCTAATATGAAAGACTGTATTGATGCTGTTTCTAGCTTCTTCTAGTCTGAAACCTCCACCATTTAAAATATCCTGATAACTCAGGGTGTGGAGATCGGTAAAGCCACCACTGAATTCTATTTCTTTTCCTTCAATAGTGATTGATCTGAATGTTCTTTGACCAGAAGCTCTTACATCGGCAGGAATATCAGCTTCATCAATACTTAGAAACCATCTTACTCGGGCTTTTTCATACTCTAGATATCCAGAAGCTTTGTCCGTTTCAAGGCAGTGAACCATATTTTCTTTCACATCACCAAAAACCCAACTCAGCATATCGAAGAAATGGACACCAATATTGGTAGCTACTCCTCCTGACTTTTCAATATCTCCTTTCCAACTGATATGATACCAGCGACCACGAGATGTGATATAACTGAGATCTATATCATAGATTTTGTCTTTTGGCCCCTCTTCAACTTGTTTCTTCAAGGCTATAATTGACGGATGAAGACGTAATTGGAGGATGGTATAAATATTTTTCCCTGTTTCATTTTCTAATGTTTGCAAGGCGTCCACATTCCACGGATTCAGAACTATAGGTTTTTCACAAATGGCATGTGCATCATTTCGTAAAGCCAAACGAATATGAGAATCGTGTAAATAGTTAGGAGAACAGATGCTTACATAATTCACTTCTCTTCCTTTGTCCATTCGTCGCAATTTATCCAGGTGACGGTCGAAACGCTCTGGCTCAGTAAAAAAATCGGAATTAGGAAAATAACTATCCATGACTCCCACACTGTCGAATTTATCAAGTGCAGCAACCAAGTTGTTATTGGTTTCTTTGATGGCTTTTAGATGTCGTGGAGCAATATAGCCAGCAGCTCCAATTAGTGCGAAATTATAGGGGGTACTCATCTTTTATCCTTTAAAAAAATAATAAATTTGATTTGGCAAATATAGCTTCTTGTAATTGATTACACAAATGTAGACTTATTGGGGAACAACCTCTGCCATGGCATGAATGAGGAAGTTTCTTTTGCTTCTCTTTTCCTGGCAAAGAAATCGGGTTCTGTTTTTCTTCAAAATTTGAAAATGAGCTCCTCTAAACTGAAAGTCATCACCTAGATTTAGGTCAGCTAAAATGGGTTGGCTTGCTCTGAGATCTAGTTTTTTCAGCTCTTTCATTAAATGAATATCGGAACTAGAACTAGCTTTGGGGTTGAGCATATGTTTTCTATAAACGGAAAATAAAGGTTCAGGAAAAATATAATTAGTTAGATAAGGCTCCATCAAAGCTTTATATTCTGTTTTCCATTCGTTTCCATGTGGTTTAATAATTCGGAAGTTTTTATGTTTTTTCCAGATCACCCAATGCGCTAACTCATGAATTAAGGTGATTAAAAAAGAATAGGGGTTTAAATCACCATTAACAGAAATTCTAGCTGGATGACCATGAAATGGAGCTTTGAAGTCTCCCAGTTTGGTAGATCGAGCATTGGTAATTTTTAGATTAATGGGATGTTCATTGATATAATTCATAAATAATCCCAAAGCATTTTCTGGCAAGTGTTTGGCCAATATTTCTCGATGTTTCTGCGCTAACATAGAATACTTAGGCTTGCAAATAATACGTTTGTTGAGCAGGAAAACTCAAATGTCCAAAGGAAGGGCAATCGCAATTCTTTTTCTTTCTTTTTTTTCGCATTCCCTTAGGACTAGAGGCACAAGCTCCTAAAAACATAAGAATGACTATGATAATGATAATATTTCGAATTCTGATCATTTAGGTTTTTCAATTAGAGGCAAAGATATTAAGCTTCCCATAACTAACAAGAATCTTGGTGAAATATTGCATGTAATAACATATTAAGATATGCAAGGGTCTTAATTTGATCAACCTTATAGCATTAATACCTATAAAAAGACCCTTGGTAATACCTATTGATTACTAAGAGTCCCTATTTAATTAGGTAACCGTATTATCTTGAAATTATTATTTTTTCCACTTTTGAACGCTTATTGCCTAGTATATTCAAAAAATAAGTCCCTTGTGGGATATCAGAAATATTCATATGAAGTTCTGTGCTTCCTTTGGCTATCTTTTGAGTTCTTATCAAGCTCCCATCTATGCTATATAAATGGGCAACAATGTTTTGCTTTGCTTGTACCGCTATTTTAATTTCAGACTGAGCAGGATTCCCTAAAACTTGGAACTTGAGCTCTTCTTGAGTTTGGATGCCAGAAATAGTAGGTCCATCAATTTCAACATCATCAATAATAAATACAAAACTCAATTCATCGCTAAAATAATGAAAGCCAAAATAAAACATTCCTGTTTCTGCTGCTATATAATTGATTTCTGCCTGTTTCCATAAATCCTCATCTACGTTATCATCAATCCAAAGCTCTGTATTTTCTAACATGGCTAGCGCATTGTTTTCTCCAGCTATATGTACTTTTATTTTTTCTATAGAACCTTGAAGTATTTTTGCGGTATACCAGAACTTAAGGGTATAAACTTCGCCTGCTTCCATTTCTATACTTGGCGTATAAAGCCAATCGTTATTGGTTTCCGAAAAATGGCTCAACATATGAATTGCAGTTTCGCCAGTATGTGCATTTTCGCTAGTACTTGAATTTTTTATGCTGCGCCAAGCCTGATTGGTAAATGGATTTATGTTTAAATCTTCTGAAGTCCATCCTTCAGGATATTCTTCCACTCCACCCTGCTCTATTTCTTCGAATGAAGTGGTATAGGGGAAGGTCGTGATATCTTGAGCAAATGTTAGTTGTGCTAACATCAGTAGTAGAATTGCTAAGTTGTTTTTCATGATATATTGTGTTTTTAACAGCAGATGATTTATTCATCTGTAGCACAAAAATATCGTTTTTTCACTGCTAAGCCTTGTGTGTTTTATCTTTACTAAAATCACCTAGCTAAGGCCTCATTGTATACCATGAGGTTTTCAGTATTGCTTAATTAATTTAGCATGAAATACTAATCATTCGATATCTTAAAATAATAAACAGCCCCTAAAAAACTATTAATATTTATCATAAATCATAGGTTTTACATAGAATTATCATCTGATGAAGTTTGTTATTCATTAAGGTAATATTTTCAATCTTAGCATACTCAAATAAAACAAGTTATTCTATCTCCTCCAAAGCTACAAACTCAATATTCTCCTCTAAAAACAAATTCTGCCCTCGATATCGGTTGAGTAACTGAACGATAGCAAGAACATCATTTTGGCAATATTCTGCAATGCGCTTTAAATTATTTTCTTTCCAGTAAACCTCATTCACTTGGCTGCCATTAATATCGGCTTTAGGGGAGGGTATGTCGAAAATAGCAGTCAATAAATCTAAAGAAGTGAAATGCTTATAATCGCCAAACTTCCAAAGTTCAAGGGTATCGATATGCCTGATTTCCCAAGGCTTTTTACCTGCGATGTCTAATAGTGAGGGGAGTTCCAATCCGTTGACGAGCATTCGTCTAGCGATATAAGGAAAATCAAATTCTTTGCCATTATGAGCCACCATGAGATGTTTGGGTGAATTGAAATGCTGATTCAGTAATTCCCCAAATTCATACAGTAATTTGGACTCGTCATCGCTATAATAACTTTTAATTCTGAGCCTATGGCTGCTTTTAACCACATAGCCCACCGAAATGCAAACGATTTTTCCAAATTCGGCATAAATGCCCGAACGATTGAATAAATCCATGGGTTTTTGGTCGCCTTTATAATTTAAGGTTTTGGCTTTTTTATCCCATAATAGCCTGATGCGTTCTGGCATATCAAAATAGCTGGGATAGGCACTTACCGTCTCTATATCTAAATAGAGAAGCTGATAGTCTGATAGATGGTTTAACATAAGTGAAAAATTTAACCCAAAGGTAAAGAAAATATTTATAACTAAAACGATAGAAACCCCGAATGCGAATTCCTCGAATTTAAAGGGATGGCCGATAAGCTTTCTGTCTACTTGGCAAGGCTGTCGTAGGAATGTAACTAATTAAAAGGCGTAATTGAGGATTCTTACATGCTATAGGCATAGAGATATCACTGACTAGCAATCATGGCATTATACTTCGAAGCAAACAAATTGATAAATAAAAACACAAAGTTAATCAGTGGTAATTCGCGGATGTTTTTCTTTTAAAAATAAAGGCTAGACCTAATTTTTTCCTCCAATTACAATAACAATCTCACCCTTCACACTAGGTCTCGACTCGTAAACCTCTATTACTTCTTTTACACTTCCTCTTACTGTTTCTTCGTGAAGTTTGCTGATTTCTCTAGACACGCTAATTTGTCTATCCTCCCCAAAATATTCAACAAATTGCTTGAGAGCTTTTATCAAGCGATGCGGAGATTCATATAAGATGATGGTACTTTCCATTTCGGCAAGAAATAGTAATCGGGTGTGTCGGCCTTTTTTGTGAGGAAGAAATCCTTCGAAGTGAAAGCGATCGTTGGGAAGGCCTGAGTTAACGAGAGCAGGGATAAGCGCAGTAGCTCCTGGTAAGCAATCCACTTCAATATTATTTTGCACGCAAGCTCTAACCAATAAAAATCCAGGGTCAGAAATGGCGGGCGTCCCAGCATCGCTAATTAAGGCCATAGTGGTTCCGGTTTGTATACGAGAAACTAAAGACTCAATACTGCGGTGTTCATTATGTATATGATGCGACTGTGATGGGGTTTTTATGTCGTAATGTTTCAATAGCTTGCCAGAAGTTCTGGTATCTTCTGCCAAAATTAAATCCACTTCCTGTAGAATTCTGATGGCCCTAAAGGTCATGTCTTCTAAGTTTCCAATGGGTGTAGGTATAATATATAATTTCGACATATTCTGGGTTTTAATAGCTATAATATTCTGAAATCTTGCTTGGCAAATTTAGGGATTATTTTTTGCGAGCCAACATCAGTCCATCTCTCAATGGGATAAGCGTATTCTCAAATCTACCATCCTCCTGAATCTTCTTATTGAATTCTAAAACACCTCTAGTATCTTTATCTGCAGTCTTTAATTTTTTAACCACTTTTCCCGACCATAATACATTGTCTACAATTAGTAGGCCTCCTGTACTCATTTTTTCAGCTACCAATTCGAAGTATTTGGGGTAATTCAACTTATCGGCATCTATAAATATGAGGTCGAATTCCTCATTAATTTGCGGGATAATATCCAGGGCATCACCAATATGTTGCGTGATTTTGTTTTCAAAACCAGCTCTCTTTATATACTTATTGGCTATGTCGGAAAACTCTTCTTTTATATCGATGGTATGAAGTTTACCTTCAGCTTTCATTCCTCTAGCTAAGCAGATTGCAGAATATCCAGTAAAAGTACCAATCTCGAGTATACTTTCTGCATGAATTAAATTAGCCAGCATTTGCAGAAATTGTCCCTGTACCGATCCCGATAGCATGCGAGGATGGGTGGTTTTCAGGTTGGTTTCTCTATATAATTCGTATAATAATTGATCTTCTTGGCTAGAATGATCATTGATATAATTTTCTATGGAATCCGGTAATAAGTTCATTTTATTGATATATTAACATGCTCAATTGCTTGGGTTCGAATATCTCATTGGCTACTTCAATAATCATATCTGAAGTGAGTGCGTCTATTTTCTTATTGATGGCATTTAAATTACTCACTTTATCAAAGCTTAAAAGGCTTCTACCGTTTCCTAGCATTTTGTTGGCATTGCTTTCTTCTGAAATGGCAATTTGGCCAATCAGTTGTTGTTTCGCCTTTTTTAATTGCTGTGGACCGAGTTTGGTGTCTCTTAGCATCCTCAATTCTTTGTGCACTAATTCTATGGTTTTATCCAAATATAATTCATCAGTACCTAGGTAAATGGAAAAATGCCCCGTATCGGTTAATGCTGTGAAATTAGATTCCAAATTATAAGTAAAACCATATTTCTCTCTAATACCTAAGTTTAGACGACTGTTGAGACCTGGGCCGCCAAGATAATTATTGAGGAGGCTAAAGGCGATTCTTTTTTCATCCTGTATGGAATAGGCACGAGTACCTATCATGCAGTGTGCTTGATAAACTCTTCTTTTCTTATTAATTTCAACGGCCTCATAGGCTTCTGGTGCTTTTCTATGCTTAGTATTTCCTCCATTAGGTAAATCTGCAAAATGTTTCTCGATAAGCTTGACGAGTTTATCCATTTCAACATTACCTACTGAGGAGATAACCATATCGCTGGCTCTATAATGCTTCTTTACAAATTGAAGTACATTTTCTTGAGTATACTTTCTGACTTTGGCTTTAGTACCTAAAATATTATTTCCTAGAGGATGGTTCGGAAATAAGAGCCAGTCGAAGTCATCAAATATTTGCTCTGAAGGTGTATCTTTATAGGAGTTGATCTCATCTATCACTACTTCTTTCTCTTTGTCAAGCTCTTTTTGTGGAAAAGTAGAATTGATAATGATATCTGCCATTAATTCTAAGCTACGCTCGTAATGCTGATAAAGGAAGGCGGCTTGTAATACGGTCTCTTCTTTAGAGGTATAGGCAGTAAGCTCAGCTCCAACATCCTCCAAACGACTTAGAACATGATAGGCTTTACGTTTCTTAGTGCCTTTAAAAATAACATGCTCAATAAAATGAGCCAAGCCATTTTCTTTTTTCAGCTCGTCTCTAGAACCTGTATTTATAATGAGGCCTAAATGAGCAACAGTCTGATCTTGACTAATCTGCTGATGAACTAGTTTTAGTCCATTTGAAAAGCGATGTATTTGATATTCTTCCATAAAAGGTGGCAAAAGTAATCAATTTTAGTAAGGTATTAAAAAGAAGAATAGTTGTGTTTTCTGACCTTTAAGGTGTGGCTTTGTGGTATCCAAATAAGATATGACAAACACTAGAATCTCTCTATCTCTTCATCCCATCCAAACATAAAACAATAGCCTCATGAGTAGCCGGAATATCTAATCGGGGTTCTTTTTTGTGATTATAAACTGCTGAAATCGCATCTTTCAATGCCAACCAAACCGAAAGCCCATGAATAAAGGGTGGCTCCCCTACCGCCTTACTCCTCTTAATATTATTGGGATTGGCTGTATCCTTAGTAAAAGCCACTCTAAAATCCTTAGGAATATCATCCATCGTTGGAATCTTATAGGTATCAGGAGAATGGGTGAGCAAATGCCCTTTTTCATCATAGCGTAGTTCTTCAGTAGTCACCCAACCCAAACCTTGTACAAAGGCACCTTCAATTTGCCCTTTGTCGATTAATGGATTGATGGATTCTCCCACATCATGAAGTATATCCGTACGGAGCAACTCATGCTTTCCAGTGAACACATCTAACTCCACTTCGGAGATGGACATGCCATAAGCAAAATAGTAAAATGGAGTCCCTTTTCCCTTTTCTCTATCAAACTTAATATCTGGAGTTCTATAATAACCTGTACTACTCAAACTCACCTGCTGAAGATAGGAATGCATCACTAATTCCGCAAAACTCATTCTAGCTCTACCTGCCGTTATATTATTTTTTTCGAAGCGAATATCACCCGAATGATGAAGCTCAAATTTCTCCATAAAAGAATCCTCCAGTCTTTTCTTTAGTGTAAGGCAAGCATTTTCTACTGCCTTACCATTGAGGTCGGTACCAGAGGAAGCTGCAGTAGCGGAAGTATTTGGGACCTTAGAAGTGTTGGTGGCACTTATGAGTACCTTTTCAGTAGAAATCCCAAAAGTATCAGCAGCAATTCGTCGCATCTTTGTATGTAAGCCTTGTCCCATTTCTGTGCCACCATGATTCACCATCACCGAACCATCCTGATAAATATGAACCAAAGCACCAGCCTGATTTAAGAAAGAAGTAGTGAAAGAAATTCCAAATTTTACAGGAACCAAACTCATGCCTCTTTTTTTCCACTTGTTCTGACTATTAAAAATATTTATATCTTCTCTTCTCTTCTCATATTCAGCAGTTTCCATGATTTCCTCATAGATGGCAGCCAAAGGATTTTTTCCAAGTTTCTGATCGTAATGGGTAATATTCTTTTCTCCCGAACTATAGAAATTCCTTCTTCTAATTTCGGAGGAGTCTATCTTTAATTGCCTAGCTATTCTATCTATAATATTCTCTATTAATGCAATAGACTGTGGACCTCCAAAACCTCTAAAAGCCGTATTGGGTGGTTGATTGGTTTTCCAAGCATGACCAAGCACTTTCAAGTTGGGGATATAATAAGCATTGTCCATATGAAATAAAGCTCTTTCCATAATCGCCATACTCAAATCCAAAGCAGCACCACCATTAGAATGCAGTTTCACATCCAAAGCGTGAAGCATGCCGTCCTCATCAAAACCTACTTTATATTCTGAATAAAAAGCATGTCGCTTGCCCGTAATAATCTGGTCGGTATCCCTATCGAGGTGCATCTTTACAGGCTTGCCCGTTTTACGAGCCAAGAGCGCTGTCCAAGCCGCAATATGATTGGCTTGAGTCTCTTTGCCTCCAAAAGCACCACCCATTCTTTTCACTTCCACCTCTATCAAATGCCTTGGAATACCCAAAACCTCCGCAACAATAGCCTGAGTTTCTGAAGGATGTTGAGTACTAGCATATACTTTCATTTCCTTGCCTTCCAGTGGAATACAAAGTGCTGTCTGAGTTTCTAAATACCAATGCTCCTGACCATTACTATAAAACTCTCCTTCTAATTGCATTGTTGATTTTTTCAAACCCTCCTCAATGTTTCCGGTTTCCATTTTACGGGCGGGTTTTAGCATCACTCCCTTTTCTATGGCTCTTTTTACCAATACCACCGATCCCAATTCTTCATATTCAATATCAATCAGCTTTGAAGCTTTTATTGCAATCTCACGACTTTCTGCAGCAATTAAAGCAATCACTTGTCCAACAAATTCAACGTGATCTTCAGCCAAACAAACTTCATCATGAACCACAGGCCCCATCTGATTCACACCGGGGATTTCTGTATAATTCATGATGCTGTGCACGCCTTTTTGCTTTCTCGCTTCATGGCAATTGATACTCACAATTCTACCGTGAGAAATACTAGAATAAAAAGGAAATGCATGGAGACTTCCTTCTGGAAGTGGAATATCGTTAATATAAACAGAATTGCCCGTCACATGATGCAAAATACTGTTATGAGCTAGTGATGACGCCATAATATTGGATTTTATCCTGTAAAGTTAAAAAGAATTTTGAATCCTCCTTACATAAGAAGCTTGGTCCCCACAGGGCAAACGCACACTTTTTTTGATAAAAATGTGCAAAAATAAATAATATATAACTTAACCGAATCAGATAAAAATGTTATATTGTACTGATAATCATACAAATAATAATTGTGAAGACGACTAAGAATCTATTAAGCATTTTCGGTACTATAGACGATCCTAGGAGCCATATAAACCAACTTCACATTATATCCGATATCCTTCTTGTGGGAATAATTTCGGTCATTTGTGGATTTGAAAACATGTATTAACGATTATTTTTGCCACTTCATTTTCTGTCATCAAATTGCTAATGTTTAATGCATTGTGGCTTAATTACTAATAATAATTCTAAATCCTATGAGTCCTAGCGGCTTGGTATGATATAAAACTACCGAAAGATAAAACCCTCGCGTAAAGGATCCTCAGGGTCAAAGTAAAACTCATGTTGACCTGTAATATGAGCAGTTCCGCTAACTTCTGGTACCACAGCTTTATATGGGCCATAGCTTGTTAACTCTTTTATTTCCACATCCATGGTAGTTCCTAGAATACTCTCGATGGTGATTTTTTGACCCTCCTCTAATTCTCCTTTGGCATGGTGTAGCGCTGCTCTTGCACTTACTCCTGAGCCTGTAGAAGATCGATCGACTTCTCCATCTGCAAAAATGCAAATATTCCTACTGTGATGAACTGGGTTCTGAGCTTTTCCGGTAAAGATAGTTCCATAGAGAAAACTCAAATCTTCCTCGAAAGGGTGCTTAATGTCGAAGTTTTTCATGACGGCATGTTTTATTTTCCGGCCCCAATCTATGAGTTGATTATAATTTTCTTCCAACATTCCGATGCCCAATTCGTCAGCATCTACAAAGGCGTAAAAAGCACCTCCATAGGCCACATCGAATTTGACTTTTCCTATACCTTCTACCTGAACTTCTTTATCTCTGAGCAATAGAAAAGATGGAACATTCAAGAAGGAAACCTTTTCAACTTTCCCGTTTTTTCTAAAGGCTTTGGAGCGGATTAATCCTGGAGGAGCATCGATGATAAGCTCTGGTTCGTTGCCTTCTTTTTCTATCAATTCGGTATCGAACACCAGTTTGGTAAGAGCTATAATAGCATGGCCACACATGGTAGAATAACCTTCGTTATGGATGAAGAAAGTTCCAAAGTCGGCATGCTCAGTGATGGGTTCTGTGATAAAAGCACCATACATGTCGGCATGACCTCGAGGCTCAAACATGGTACCTGTACGAATATGGTCCCAGTTTTCTTTGAAATATCTTCTTTTTTCGAGGATGCTATTTCCTTTGAGTTCTGGGATTCCATCATAGAGTACTCGCAGGGGTTCTCCGCCAGTGTGAAGGTCTATGGTTTTGATGTTGAGCCAGTTTTTGGGTGGCTGGTATTTCCAGTTTTTTAGATTTTTCATTTTCATTTTTTTTCACGCAAAGGCGCAGAGTCGCAAAGAGCTTTATAATTCAACTTCAACTCCTAAATTTTCTTTTTTACAATAATCGTAGACCATTTGAGCAGCAAAAAGATCGAAGGTAGCTAGTCCTACAGTTTTGTAGATTCTGGTTCCTTTTGTGAGTTTGCATTTTCCTATCAATTTGCTAATCGTCCTGATTTTTGAGGAGTCTATTAAAGCTTGTTCTTGTGGATATATTAAATCACCAGTTTCTTGTTTACCGTGTTCTGCATCAATCCAAATTTCGTTGACGAGAGGATAGAGTGCCTCGGGAAATTCTCGCATCTCTGGTTTATAGGAGCCCACACCTATTATGCATTTGTTTTTAAGCAATTCTGCATGGTTTGGTAAAACAGGTTGACTAGAACTTGTGGCTGTGAACACCAAACTCGTTTTGCTTAATAATTCTTGTGCATCCTTACAAACCACTACTTCTATTCCAGGCTTTTTGTTTTTAATAAAAATGATAAAGTCGGTTATGACCTCCTCAGAATAATCCATTAAATAAATCTTTTCAATGGGTCTTTCTTCGGAAGCAAACCAAGCTAGATGTTTTCCTTGAAATCCTCCTCCGACAATTCCTAGGCTATTGGTGTTTTCAGGGCTTAAATATCTAAGTCCAATAGCTGCAATAGCAGAGGTTCTCATGGCCGTTAATTGGCTTCCATTCAATAATGCTAAACCTTCTCCAGTTTCTCCGTCATTTAAAATCACTATGCCTTGTATTAACGCTTTCTTGAGGTTTTTATTTCCGGGAAAAACTGAGACTAATTTGGTGGCATAGTTTTTAGGACCAACAGATGGCATAAGTAGAAGTGTATTCTCTTGAACCATTACATGCATACGATTTGGTGTGACATAGTCTTCTTTTTCATTAGCTAATAAAGCCTCCTCCATGGTGTTTATCCATAGAGAAGGTGGAATGGATTTTTCGATGATTTCGGCAGAAATGATTCGCATTGTTTATTTTGTTTTTACCACTAAGGACCTAATGTACAACACGAAGGTAAATAAGTAAAATCCTTTTATACCCTAGTGTTGTCCTTTGTTACCTTTTGGGTTGAATATTAAAAAGCTTTTAAGCGTTCACTCTCTACATCCTTAATGGTCTTTGGTAATGGTTTTCCCAATAGCTGATAAGCATCTTCGGTAATCAAGAAATCTTCTTCGTTTCTACATCCACCAAAGTCGCGATATTCGTTTATTTTGTCATAATTCAAGAATTCCTCGAATCTTCTTTCCTTTTTCCATAAATCGATGAGTTGTGGAATAAAATAGATGCCAGGCTCAATGGTTAGAACGAATCCGGGTTCTAATTTACGACCCAAACGAAGTGACTTAGGCCCAAACTGTGTGCTTTTCTCTTCATTATCATAACCCACATATTGCTCGCCTAGATCTTCCATATCGTGCACATCCATTCCCATCATATGGCCTAATCCGCAAGGAAAGAACATGGCATGAGCACCAGCAGCAGCGGCTTCATGAACATCGCCTTTTACAAAGCCCAAATCTTTCATTCCTCTTAATACCTCTCTGGCCGATTCGTAATATACTTCTTTAAATGGAATACCTGGTTTTAGCATGGCAATTGCGGCTTCGTGAGCATTGAGTGCCACCTGGTAAATCTCTTTTTGGCGAGTAGTAAATGTTTTCCCAACCGGAAAAGTACTGGACATATCTCCAGCATATCCAGAGGCTGTTTCGGCACCAGCATCTAAAAGAAACATCTGCCCATCTTGAATGGTATTTCCATGATAGTGATTGTGTAATGTTTGTCCGTTGATGGTGGCAATCACAGGGAAACTCACACAACCGTCATGAGCTAAAGCTATCTTTTCTACTTCTGCTGCTACTTGTGCTTCTAAGATACCAGGATGAGTAGAGCGCATGGCGGCCAAATGCATATCCACAGTTATATCACAGGCCTTATCTATCTCAGCGACCTCCTCCGCTGATTTATAGTTTCTTTGTTTGATCACTGCTTTTACGAATTCGAGACTGTGCTTTTCTGGTATTTCGGAAGGCTTAATGCCCAAATACTCAAATAGCTTAATTTTACTGTCTCCTCTATATAATGGCAAGAAATGAATGGGTCTTCTGGCAGTTTGTGCTTTTTGAAGGTCTTGAACCAATTGAGCTGTGTTGGCTGTTTTGTTTATTCCACAGCTTGATGCTCTTTCTTTGATGCTAGGCTGATTTCCCATCCAAACGATATGATCAATGGTATAATCATCCCCATAAATGACTTCTTCTCCTGATTCCACATCGATTATGGCAGCTAAGTCTGGGTGTATCAAGCCAAAGAAATAATTGAAACTTGAATCTTGTCGATAGCGATAGGTATTGTCGGGATAATTCATGGGGCTTTCGCTATTTCCAATGAACAGTAGGATGCCTTTATCTACATCTCTTGCCAGTTGCTGGCGGCGATTTATATATGTTTCTTTTTTGAACATGTTTTATGTTTTTTACTAATCAGTTTTTGAACTTCACACAGCGATTTTTAAAGTACCATGAGTAGATATAAACGGTCTTTATCCAAGCCTAATATTTATCAAATAAAAATGAACTTTCATTATTTTAATGGTTTATGCTTAATATTATTGACTCAAATAATCATTCTTGGTTAGCAACCATCAATCTTGTGTAAATATAAAAAAACTAAAGCTCCTATATTCAAATTGAATCCTAATTAACTCAAGTTGCTACTTATCTTGCTGATTTAAAATGTTTATGGAATTGTGAAGATGTTGTGATGTTAACAAGAAAAAGAAATTTATTAACAAAACACACCTGATAATCAGTTAAGTATATGTTTTTACAAAAAAATCCCCCAAATTGTTGCTGTGAAACAAATTAATCTGGAGGATATGATTAAAAAATCGACAGCAATATACACAATAATTGATGATTTACTAATAGAAATTGAGCATAAAGAACCCAAAAACAGGCGAGTAATTGATTCTGAGATTATCACAACAGCCTTGATATCAGCACTGTATTTTGGAGGAAACCAAGAAAAAGCCATTTGCTTTATGAAGTCTACAGGACTGATTCCCAAAATGCTTTCAAAAAGCAGGTTTAATAGGCGATTGCATTTAATCAGAGAATTAATAGTCGATTTGTTTTTCCAACTCTCTGAAATGATAAAGAAGGTAAATATATCATCAGAATACATAATTGATAGTTTTCCAATCCATACATGTGATAATATGCGGATTTCCAGTTCAAAACTTATCCAAGGTGAAATTTATCGGGGAAGAAAAGCGACTATGCGTAGGTATTTTTATGGGTTTAATGTACATGTTTTGGTAACAACTGACGGTATTCCAGTTGAGTACACTTTTCTGCCTGGGAGTAAACATGATTCAGAAGCCTTAAAACAAATGCCTTTTTATCTACCTGAAGGAAGTAAAATTTATGCTGATTCCGGATATACCAATTATAAGATTGAAGATATGCTTAAAGAGGCAGAGAACATAAATCTATTGGTTGCTCGAAAAAGTAACTCTAAACGAAAAAGAGAAAGGTATATGGAGTATATTATTGAAAGTATGAGAAAACGAGTAGAAACAACTTTTAGTGAAATTTCAACTTTATTACCTAAGAAAATCCATGCTGTTACATCTTATGGATTTGTTCTTAAAGTTATAATGTTCTTGTTTTCATATACATTAAATAAAATGGACTGCTAGCAACTTGAGTTAATTATTAGGAGTTCTAGAATGTACTTGGTTTTCGTCACAATTTCAGATGATTAAGTTATATAGGGCTCGGGTTTTTGAACAGTTATCGCTTCCAATAGTTTTAGAAATCAATGAAATTTCAGGAATATGGTGAGTAAATGCAGCTATCAAGAAAGCTAAATGCTTAAGTATGAAAGTAAAAGTGATGAAAAATTCGGATGATAATATGGAAGATTTTGTAGTAAGACAAATACTCTGGAGCGCATAGATGACAAATTTAATGTCTTAGTTTTTGAATTGGTTAATAATCTATTCTATTTATTACTTTTGTTCCACATAAAACATATAACGATGCATAAAATCTTCACCTTACTATTAGCAGGATCCGCGCTATTTTCATTTGGTCAAAGTATAGAACAAAAGGCCGCTCAAATACATGAGAAGGTATTTACTATAGATTCACATACTGATACCCCCTTGAAATTCTTTAATGGGGATTTTGATATTGGACTAGAACATGACGGTAGAAAAGGAGAAGGAAAAGTAGATATTTCGCGCATGGAAAAAGGTGGATTAGATGCGGTATTTTTTGCAGTTTTTATAGGACAAGGGGATAGAGATAGTTTGGGTCATGCCAAAGCTTATGAGAAAGCAGAACAGATTTTTGAAGCGACTCATCAAGAGGTGAAGAAAAACAGCAAGAAAGCGAAAATAGCCACCACTCCGAAACAAGGTTATCAACTGGAGAAAAAAGGCAAACGAGCTATATACCTATGTATAGAAAATGGATATCCCCTCGAGAATAATCTAGATAATATCAACCATTTCTACAATTTGGGTGCACGATATATTACCATTGTTCATTCTCATAATAATGATATTTCCGATTCTTCCACCGACAAGGTTGGACCAGAATATGATGGTTTATCGGCCTTTGGGGAAGAGGTTGTGGAAAGAATGAATGAGTTGGGCATGATGGTGGATGTATCACATGCTTCTGATTCTGCTTTTTACGATGTGTTGAAATTGAGTACTAAACCTGTGATTGCCTCACACTCTTGTGCCCGTGCTTTATGCGATAATCCACGTAATATGACTGACGATATGCTCAAAGCATTAGCCAAAAATGGAGGAGTCATTCAAATGTGTATTTTGAGTGATTATGTGAAGAAGCTAGAGCAAAGCCCAGAGAGAATAGAAGGTAGAAAAGCATTCAGAAAAAAGCATAGCAACTGGGCCAATTATACCGAAGAAGAACGTAAAGTAGGTTTACGAGATTGGTATCAATTAGATGTAGACTTCCCTCCAAACCTAGCTACAGTTTCTGATGCTGTAGACCATATCGATCATATTGTAGAAGTTGCAGGAATTGATCATGTAGGCATAGGTACCGATTTTGATGGAGGAGGAGGTTTGCAAGATTGTTACGATGCTTCTGAACTGGGGAATATCACCTTGGAATTAGTCAAACGTGGTTATTCAGAAGAGGATATTCGTAAGATTTGGGGTGGTAATTTTATGCGAGTATTTGAGGCTGTTGCTGCTAAATAAATCCTGAAAACAACCTATGTGTTTCTATTTCTTCAGATTCTATATTTGCCAATCATAAAAAACACAGAGTCATGATTGCCGTATTATTCGAAGTATATCAAAAAGAAGAATATAGATCAGAATATTTAGAAATAGCTACACAACTAAAGAAGAAACTAGAAACCATAGAAGGTTTTATTTCTATTGAAAGGTTTGCTAGCTTGCAAGATGATAGCAAAATACTCTCTTTATCATTCTGGCAAAATGAGGAGTCTATCGAACAATGGCGCAACTTAATGGAACATAGAGAAGGGCAATCAAAAGGGCGTGATCATATTTTTAGTGATTATAGAATCCGAGTGGCAGGAGTGATTCGAGATTATGGTATGAACAGGGTAGAAGAAGCTAGGTTGACTAAAAACGAACATTTCTAGCAGCTCCCTTTTCTAGAAGTTCTAAACGATTTAATCTACACTATTACAAAACATTAACAACAATAAATTTAATGAATAGGGCTGCAAAAAACCAAAGGAAAAATAACAACAACTTGAAAAATTAAAAATTATTCGTAACTTAGTATTTATTGATCACTTAATCAATGATATAACGCTCAAAAATGAAAATCAAGCACTTAAGTATTTTAATTGTTCTTATATTATCATGTGCAATATCTTTTGCTCAAGATAAGAAACTACAATCTGCAGATTTTCCATCAGCAGTAAATGCTTCATCATATATTGATGAATTGGGAGATCAGTGTTGGAAACTTAGAGATCGCTATAGTGATTCCGCTCTACAACTTGGATTACAAGCTCTTGAGTTAGCAGAACAATATCAATACCCAGATAAGCAAGCAAAAATCTCTAACTTTGTTGGAGTCGTATATTTACACTATTTATACAATTACCGAGAAGCCCTACCTTATTTTCAAAATGCCATGAGAATTAGTATCCTATTCAAGGATTCTATTCAAATAGCCTATTCCTACAATAATTTAGGCGATGTATTTCTGTTAAATGGTAACCTTCCTTTGGCTTTAAAATATGGTGAACTATCTTATAATATATTCAAAGGATTAAAAAAAGAAGATGGCATTGCTTTTTCATTAATCAATCTTGCAGAGGTACATCGAGCTCAAAAAAATTATAGTTTGTCTTTAGAATATTTCAACCAAGCTGTAGAAATTAGAAAATCTATCAACTCTGCCAATAGAATGGGCTTTGTAGCTTTTAATAGAGCAAGGACATTAGAGGAGTCTGGTGATTTAGAATCAGCTAAAAACTTTTATCAGCAATCATTGGAATATAGTTATGACTCTGACGATTTTAGATATGTTTCTTGGAGTTTAAATGGCTTGGCCAATGTATATTATAAATTGGCCGATTATCGTCAGGCTCTTGATTATTATACCAAAGCTCTTCAATGGAATATGGAAAGCAATCATGAATTTGCTTATTTAGATAATTATATTGGTATTGCTCTGGTATCTGCTCACCTAGGTCGTAAAGAAGAGGGGCTCAAGTTTTTAGATAAATCCATAAAAATAGCTAAGAAGTTAGGTGTTAATACTCAAATTATAGATTCCTATAACTCTGCATTAGAATTTTATAAAATACTTGGAGATTATAAGAATATAAAAAAGAGTTCCGATTTATTCCTCCATCAATATGATTCCATTTTAAGTGCTCAACAATTTGAAATTGTGAATGAACTGGAACAAAACTTCATGATTCAGCAAGAATTATTTCAATCGGAACAACAGCTTGAATATGATGAAAAAGAAAAGAAAGCATTACTCATTACCATTATAATTATGGTTCTCATTATTTTAGTCATCCTTTATCAATACCGAATCAATAAAAAGATAAATCAGAAGCTAAAAGAAATGAATCAAACTAAAGATAAGCTCTTTTCAGTGATTTCCCATGACTTAAAAAACCCCTTTAATACCCTTATCGGTTTTAGTGATATCCTGGTCTCCTCTATTGAAGAAAAAGATTATAGCGAAGCTCACATTCATGCTGCATTAATCCATAAAGCCTCTCTTGAAGGCTATAAGCAATTAACTACTTTATTAAATTGGTCCTTATCACAAAGTGGAAAGATTCATTATAGACCTGAAAATATAAAACTATCCGAACTGCTTCATGAATTAGAAGAATTATATCTCCCAAAAACTACAAAATACAAAGTTCAGTTGGAGGTAAAAAATGAAATAGAAGAGCCAGTGACATTAGACCCCAATATCGTCAAAATAATTCTAGAAAACCTTTTAACCAATGCCTTTAAATATACTCCCGAAGGAGGAAACATCACTATTTCAACCAATAAAGAAAAATATCATCTAATCATTAAAATCACTGATTCAGGAACTGGTATGATACCAGGGGTTTTAAAGGCCTTACAAACAAATGACAGATCAATTAAAAGTAAAACCGGTTTGAGAAAAGAGAGAGGAACGGGCTTAGGCTTAAGTATTGTTAATGACCTTATCGAGATTCATCATGGTAAATTAAAAGTAGAAAGTAAAGACGGAGCAGGAACATGCTTTACATTGAAATTTCCTTTAGCTCGATAATTATCCTAAGTTTACTCTTTTCATGATCCCCTTTCGCCTCTCCTTATAAAAGTATACTTTAATGCAAGCTGCCGATCTGCTTGATTTAGAGCAAACTTACAATTACTTTCAAGATTTAATATTGACATCTATTATAAAAAAGGTTACTAATCAGTCAAGTGTCAATTTACTGTAGTCGCCCATAATAAATGATTTTTTTGTTTTGCCCCTTCCCCGTGGGGAGCCAAAAAAATCAGATTTTAGTTTCAAAAATCAAATTAGAATAGAATATCAAATTTTTCAATCTAATCATTTTGCTGAATCTTTTCCCTGACTCCCCTTGGGCCGGAACGATGCTGTCCGCTACGATGAATGTAGCGATAATGATAGCATCGTCATTAACCGAAGCGTCAGCTGTTGGGGAAATCAGGGAAAATTAAACTATAGTAATTCTTACTGATTAGTAACTAAAAAAGAAAACCTATGTACTAATTCCACTAACCGAAGCGAAGCAAACTCACTGAATTAGTTTTCACAGTTTTATTTTTAGACAAGGGTCAGCTTTTCTAGCCATTGTCTGAAATTCGCCTTAATTTGTGATAATCCGCGGACTAAATAAAAGTATGTATTTGTCCTATCAGCTTCGTTGATAAAATTGAGCTTTTCAAGGTCAAAACCATACTTTTCGTAGATTTCTTTCTGTGATTATCTGCCTAATATATACTTTTGAAAACTATTTTTTACTAAAAAAAACTTAATGAAAACCAAAACCATTTTTATAAGCCTATTTTTGAGCTTATTCTTTTTACATTCTTTTGGGCAACAAATCATTATTGAAACCAATAGTGAACAAACTATAACAGAGCATATAGCTTCAATAGATCATATAAGTTTTCCTAAGAATAACTTTGTTATCAGTAGGCTAGATCAATCGTCCAGATCTTTAAACCTAATATCTATTAAGAAATTATATTTCGACACAACAACTGCTGTGAACAGCATCAATGAACTCACTAATACATTGGAAATTTATCCAAATCCGGCAAGTGATTTTATCCAAATATTAAATGCTCCATTGGATAAAACTATATTTAGTATTTATTCATTACATGGAATAGAGGTTTTACAATCAAGCTTAAATTCCTCTTCAGATATCATTGATATTTCAAGTTTAGTTACTGGGGTTTACTTTCTTCGTATTTCCAATCAAACCTATAAATTCATTAAATTATGAGAAGACTATTTATAATCAGCTTATTAGCCCTACTCAATTTTAATTTATGGGCTCAAAATACCATGACCGTTCATACTGAGAATTATAATGATGAATACTTGATATCAGATACCGATAGCATGTATTTTAATGAAGATTCTGATGTTATTTATTTTCAACTCATTAATGATTTAGTTTCTTACTATACCGATGACATTGACAGTGTGAGTTTCGACATCAGTACCGACAACACCATATTTATTAGCTACGATCAACAATCGGTGAATATTATAAACCCAATGGAGGATTTAGGAGTAAATATTGAAGTAAATGGAGCAGATGTTACGGTAACTACCGAAGCCGATACCAAAGATATCAACTATGTTCTTTCTGGAAATACGGAGGAGGGCATGTTTAAAATATATTCCGATAAACGATTCAATTTACTGTTAAATGGAGTAGATATTTATAATTCTGATTGGCCAGCCATCAATATTCAAAGTGAAAAAAAATGTAGACTCAATTTGGTTTATGGAAGCACAAATATTTTGACCGATGGAACAGATTATGCTGCAGCCGCTGTAAATGCCAATAATGAAGAGGAGGATCAAAAAGCAACTTTATTTAGTGAAGGGGATTTAGAGTTTATTGGCGGAGGAAGTTTAACAGTCAATAGTTTGGGTTCCGATCAACATGCCATTCGAAGCGATGATGAACTCATCATCAGTGAAGGAAATATACTTATTAATTCAGCAGCCAAAGATGGATTGCATGGAAAAAATGGTTTCTTTATGTCTGGAGGAGATGTAAGTATTGAAGCTGTAGGGGGCGATGGTATAGATGCCGGAAATGATATTCTCAAAATGCTAGCTGGTGTTTTAGATATTACCAGCACTCAAAACGATGTGAAAGCCATGAAATCGGATACGAGCATGTATCTCTTAGGTGGTAGCATTCATCTCAATATACAAGGAGATCAATCTAAAGGCATATCTTCCGATTATGAATTAATCATTGATAATATGGAAATCAATATTGAAACTTCTGGAGATGCTGTCTTAGAACCTTCAGGTTCAGGATATGATGCTTCGTATTGCACAGCTATTGATGGTGGAACAGAAATCAGTATTTCTAATGCACTCATCGAAATAGAGTCGAATGG
This sequence comes from Lentimicrobium sp. S6, assembly GCF_013166635.1. NCBI lineage: Bacteria > Pseudomonadati > Bacteroidota > Bacteroidia > Bacteroidales > Lentimicrobiaceae > Lentimicrobium > Lentimicrobium sp. S6. Next base: position 120,254 of record NZ_JABKBZ010000001.1, read on the forward strand.
TGAGGCTGGTAGAGGATTCTCATGTGATGGAAATATGCTTATTGAAAACGCTGATATCCTCATCACTAATACTGGTGATGGTGACCTTTATACCAATGAAGATGGTGACGATGATGCCTATCATGGAACTTGTTTTAATGTAGATGGGGATATGGAAATTCTTAGTGGGAACATAGAGCTTTCTAATTCTGGCGATGGAGGAAAAGGCATTTCTATAGATGGTAACCTAAACATCGGAGATGATACTAATATTCCTAATGTAAATGTGACCACTACTGGCAGTAGTATCGTCATTCAACAAGGTGGCGGAGGAGGAGGCCCTGGTGGAGGAAGCGGAGATTATGATGAAGCTAAGGCCATCACTTGCGATAGCGAAGTAACCATCAATAACGGTGAAATCATTATTGAATCTGCCGATGACGGTATAAAAGCCGATGAAGCCATCACCATTGAAAATGGAAACCTGCAAGTATTAGGATCTGTAGAAGCATTAGAAGCTCCATATATTACAGTAAATAATGGCAATTTGGAATTGCATAGTGAAGACGATGGTTTTAATGCCACCTTTGGTGATGGTGGTGAAGGAAATGATGGTAGTTTACTACAAATCAATGGAGGTTATACCATGATAAATGCTATTGGCGGAGACGCTGTGGATAGCAATGGTGATTTTGAAATCAATGGAGGAGAATTAATAGTACATGGCCCTCAATCTGCTCCAGAAGTAGGCATGGATGTGAATGGTGATAAACTAATTGATGGTGGTTTTTTAATCATCTCAGGAACCAGTTCGAATATGACAGAAGGAGCCAGTAGCAGCTCAAATCAAAATTCTCTACTATTGAGAACCACTCAAGCCCTTAGTGCAAATACCCTAATCCACATAGAAGACAACGAAGGAAATCAAATAGTCACATTTGCTCCACTAAGAAGCTATTACTCTATTATTTTTTCATCTTCAAATTTGCAAAATGGGATAAGTTATAATGTATATACCGGTGGTACTTGCACTGGTGACGAAGAAAATGGTTTGTATCAAGGAGGAACTTTTTCTGGCGGTAGTTTAGAAACAAGTTTTACCATAAGTCAGACTGTTACCACGGTTTGGTTTTAAATCCCCAAAGCTATTTGATTTAAACAGGAGCTGTCTAAAAGTTTAGACAGACCCTGTTTCAAATAAAACAAAATCAATATATTTGAAAGCATAAAAACCTAAACGATAGCAATGAAGCAAAAAAGACCGCCATGGTATTATCTCGTTTTACTCATTTTAGCTGGTGAATCTGTTTTTGTAGTTCCTTTTATCATCGTTAGAGTATTCCGACCTGCAGTGCTAGAAGTCTTTGATTTAAGCAACCTAGAACTCGGCTATTGCTTTTCTATCCTAGGTATAATTTCATTCTTTTCCTACTTCTTTGGTGGGCCTCTTGCCGATAAATACCCTCCTAGAAAATTAATTGCCATTGCACTTTGGTTAACGGCATTTGGAGGAGTCTATTATTATCAAATCCCGGGATATACTGGATTAACAGTGCTGTATGCATATTGGGGATTTACCACTATTTTCTTGTTTTGGGCTCCCATGATTAAAGCAGCACGAGTATGGGGAGGTTCCACCTCACAAGGAAAAGCATTTGGCTTTTTAGATGGTGGTAGAGGACTAGTAGGTGCTTTATTTGGTGCGCTGGGCTTACTTATTTTTTCTTTGCTTCTGGGTGATAATATTCAAATGTCAGATGCTGAAGAAACAAGAAAAGCGCTAAAACAAGTCATCCTATACTCTTCTATTATTGTAGCTGTGGTGGGTGTTTTTGTATGGTTTTTCATGAAACTCGATCGTCAAATAGAAAAGGAAATAAGTATAGAGAAAATCCAAATCTCCCAAATCAAAGAAGTTTTACGTTTGCCTTCAGTTTGGTTATTGATGATGATTATTCTATGTGCTTATGTGGGTTATAAAGTGACCGATATTATTTCTCTCTATGCACAAGATGTCATGCTTTACGACCATGTGAAATCAGCACAAATAGGAACTTTCTTGCTTTTTATGCGCATGATCATTGGAGTTTTAGTTGGTCTTTTGTCAGATAGAATGGAAAGCACTTTTCTTGTTATCATCAGCTTTGGACTTACTCTTCTTGCCTCTTTAGCAATTGCCATGGGATTCATTACAGCATCGGTAAGCTTACTCTTTATTCTCTCCATATTGGTATTATCAACAGGGGTATATGCAGCTCGATCCTTATATTTTGCCCTTATGGAAAAGGGAAATATCCCCGTCATTCTCACAGGAACTGCTGTAGGCCTTATTTCTTTAGTTGGATATGCTCCAGATATATTTATTGGTCCTATTATGGGGCATTTGCTCGATAGTTCACCCGGTTTAAGAGGCCATCAACATGTATTTTGGATGTTAGTAGTATTTTCTTTGTTGGGTGGATTTGCTGCTTTTTTTTATTATCGGAAGTATGGTAGAAAATGAATGATAAAAGTAGGGAATGATTGAATGAAGGAAAGAGCAAAAATTCTATCATTAAAGCATTGTATCAACTGTAGAAGAAAATGAGAGAAGGATTGAATGTGAGAAGGCGAAAACTATCCTATCATTGAAACATAATCACATTTGTTGAAGAAAATGTAAGGGAATGAATGATAAAAGGAGGGGATGATTGAAGAAATAGAAAGAGTCAGTTAAACTGAACATATTTCTTTGGGCACTTTGTGAAACCCATTGGCTCCTTTGTGGTATAGCTATTTCACAAAGAAGAGAAAAATTCAATGAACAAAAGGAGTCAATCATTAATTCATTGTATCATTAAAGCATTCTATCATTAAAGTATTAAGCCATTTGAACTCATGGAGTATTGAACTGAACAAAATATCTTTATTTTTGTATCAACCCAAAGTCATAAAACATGCACAGATTAAGAACATACATAGAACAGATAGCCAAAGTTTCCGATGAAGATTGGAACTTATTCTCTTCCTGTTTGTTTCAGCAGGATTATGCAAAACGACAATTGATTTTAGAGGCTGGAAAAGTAGAAAACCATATCTCCTTTATTGAGGAGGGCATAGTAAGAGTATTTATCCCGAAAGAAGATCCAGAGAAGGAAATCACCTTTGGTTTTAGTTTTAAATATGAGTTTATTAGTGCCTACGATTCCTTTCTGAGTAGAGAACCGTCACAATATCAGTTAGAAGCACTCAGTAAGTGTAGGGTGTGGAGTATCTCCTATGAAGATTTGCAGAGAGTCTACAAGAAGACAAAGATTGGTAATCTCATCGGTAGGCTCACTGCCGAAAGGTTATTTCTGATTAAATCGAATAGAGAACAATCTCTACTGAATGAATCCGCTGAGGAGAGGTATCTGAATCTATTTCATCAGCGGCCAGAGCTTTTTGAAAGTATTCCCTTGAAATATATTGCTTCCTATATTGGAATTACTCCCCAGGCTTTGAGTCGTATTCGTAAGAAATCACTTTAGTTTTTTTCCTTTGTATTCCTGAACCTAGGTTCATTGTTATTCATAACAATTCATCACATCTTTGCAAGAACAATTAATCTATAAAAATGGCTATTTTATTGTTCTTCATTGTATTATGGTATGGAGGATTGTTTTTCCAAACCTTTTTTCTGCATCGCTATGCGGCCCATCAAACCTTTATAATGTCGAGGAGGGCAGAGAAGGTGAGCTTTGTGCTGACTTGGATATTCCAAGGTTCCAGTTACTTGAGTGCTTATGGCTATGGAATTATGCACCGAATGCACCATGCCTATGCCGATACAGAGAAAGATCCACACTCTCCTAAATACGATAAAAGCCTTATGAAGATGATGTTGCGAACTAAGGATAATTACCAAGACATCAACAGGAAAGATGTTTATGTGGAAGATCAATTTCTAAAGAATGTACCACAGTGGAAATCCTTTGACCATTTTGCCAGTTCTATGTTGTCTAGAGTTTTGTGGGGAACTTTATATTTCCTGTTCTTCTTGTTTTTCGCTACGGCTTGGTGGCAATGGTTACTCCTCCCACTCGCCTTCCTCATGGCACCTATTCACGGTGCTATTATCAATTGGTTTGCTCATATTTATGGCTATGTAAATTTTAAGGTGAATGATACTTCAAAAAACCTCCTCCCTTTAGATTTTTTAATGATGGGAGAATCTTATCATAATAACCACCACAGATATAGCGGAAGATCCAATTTTGGTGGAGTAAGATGGCATGAAATAGATCCCACCTATATGATTATGAAAATGCTTCATTCCTTTAAACTCATTAAACTGAAGGAATTTAAGGGTGAAGTTGTAAGAGATATTTAGTATTTCCTTTTTCCATTCGAAGCCATTATTCAGATAAAAAAAGCCCTCTGAAGAGGACTTATATAAAAACTAAAATTGAGTTTAAAACCTGAATTCTATCATTATTAATACTTATGATAAGCCTGCTCCAAGGAGATATTAATTAAAATCAACCTTTATAGGGGGCTATATCAGATGATTTTAATAGCTATCTCAATGAATGAGTAAGGTTTTGATCACTTGAGCTTATATTTCCTTACCATGATATCAAATTTCTTGAGATCATATTTCAAAGGAGCTGTGGGTTATATGAGCTCTTAATCTATAAATTAGGCTTATATTAATATCAAAATCAGGATTTAAGCTGATAAGTTTTTCTAGCACCATATGCTGCTGCTAAAGCCATAAATACTAAGGTTCCACCACCAATGGGAGCACCTCCTCCTGGCAAAGGGCCGCCATCACCACTACCCGAACCATTTGGATCTGGTGGGTCGGCCATTAAACCTAAACCTAAGAAAACAAACAGAACTACTAATTGAAATTTGCGTATCATAATTTTATTTTTTCTACTGATGAATAAGGATTTTTCTTCTCACTGATTTTTTGTCGGATATCAATTGAAACACATAGCTTCCATGGCTTAAAGATCCTGATGAAATACTTTGCAGACTTTCTGGACTCATTTTTTGGCTCAACACCACTTGTCCGGCCATATTGTAAATGAGAACACTATGGAAATACTCCTCCGAATTATTATTGAAATAGATTTGATTTTGGGAGTGATAAATATTGAGGTCTAATTCTTCCATTTCTTCTACACTGGTAATATCTTTAAAATGCAGAACAAATCTATCATTCTCTGATTCAGTTTCATAATAGAAGGAAAAGCTTGTTTCGTTTCCGAGACTGATAAACTCCTTGTTCTTTTTATCTTCTAAGGTGACATGAACAAACTCACTAAAGCTATTTTGCATATCGAAGAACAATTCATATTCTCCAGCCTCCTCTATTTTTAATCCTAAGGAAACCAAATCAGTTTCTTTAATAGAGTTTAAAGTTTGAATGGCTTGATTTCCTCCATTTTGATTTTTAATAAAAACCTGTGGCAGGCTATTTCTTCCAAATAGTTTTCGAGCATCAAAAGCTTCATCAAAACCATTACTGGCTCCTTCTATAAACCTGATTATGGCTTCGTCGCTTTCATTGCCATTTATCAAATGAATTCGCATTTGATTTTCTATTTCCTCTTCTGATTTTAGAAATGTGGCTTCATTCACTTTTCTGATGTCATTATTATCAATCTGAAGAGATGGACTCACGCCTGTGGCCTCCACAAAAAATCCTTGCATGGCGGGAATGTATCGAGTTCCACCGTTCACCCCTGCCCCATTTACATAACTGGTATAGCTTCCTGTTTGAGGATTCCATATATAAATAGCATTGGCCAAATTGGTTTTAGTCCAGTTGGCATCGTCCCAATCAATGGTAGATGGAAATGGATTTCCAACTAAATTATAAGCATCACCATCATCGCTTAAAGAAATACTAAGCGGAGCAGATTGAGCCGTATTCAACTCCCCAGTGAACTCTATCTTCTGTCCACTAAAGCCTGAGGGAAGTTTAGCAGAATAGCCTTGCATGGTATTTAAGTCCTGGCTAAGACTGGTAAAAGGAACCCATAATTCTTGAGCGGTATTATAGGCATTCAAGTAAACTCCAGCAAAGAATTCTGCTGTAGCATTTTTAATGGGGCTTGCTATATAATGCCAATCTTCTTTTGAAGGAATATAAGTTTCAACAATGATATTGGCATCTGCTTTGGAGTTATACTCCACTGGACCATTGTCAATAAAACATGCCGAACCTGTGGCATCTGATCGTAATATTAGGTTAGCTCCAATGCTGGTGCTACCATTTACCGTAATACATCGGCCTGCACTAATAGCCACTTGTCCGGCTCCAGCACCAATAATAAAGTCGCCATCTACTTCTACATCAAAATCAAATACAGGACTACCAGAAGAGATACTAATTTCATGAATGACACCATCTCCTCCTACCATATCTTCATTGATCTGAGCATCTCCACCTATCCACATATCAGCATCTTCCTGTAAAATGACCTCAAATCCATTCACATCAAAAGAAGCAGTAAATAAAGCATATAAATCTTCTATTTCTAAGTTGGCTTGTAAAATGGTTGGGGCAGTTCTACTCACCCAAAACGAGTTTAATAAACTTAAATCTGCAGGAATATATAGTTCATCATCATCTTTACCATTATCCTCGATCACTAAACTACATTCTCCACCATTAGCATGGGGAAATAGCCTACCTTCCTCTTCTATAATTGGATTGTAAAGCGTTAACTGGCAACTTCCACTAAAACCTAAATATACATCACCATCTAATAAACTCAATTGTCCGTTAATGGTGATATAGGAGTCTAAGTAAACCTTTTCATTTCCTGGGATATCGATACTCAAATTATTTAATTGAGAAACATTTGTAGGCATAAAAAAGCTACTCACTCTTTCACCAAATAAATGCAAACTAGAACTCTGACTAAAGATTATTTTTCTTTGGCTTCCATTGATTCGTTCACCGAGGCTTAGAATATTGCTTCCAACATTTAGTTTTTTAATGTTGTCATGATAAAACATACCACCAATAGTAACATCACCTTGCATATCAGAGTTTTCTCCACAATCGTAATGAAAAGTTCCTAAATAGGTTCCGGCAGCAATATCTTGTTGCCCACTTCCATCGAATAGTGAATTCCCTCCAATAGTTAAATGCAAAATATCATCATTTATCAATTGTCCATGATTATTTAAATCTCCTAGAGCACTCAAATAACCCGTTCCGATGGTTAAGCTGGCACCTGCTTCTATGCTTAAATTTCTGGCTAAAGCAGTGGCTATATTTATCTCAGGATAATTGGGAACTGCTTGAGGAATGTGCACATCTGTCAAGCTATTTGGAATATTATTGTCGAACCAGTTAAGAGGATCGAACCAATCGGAAGATACTACTCCTATCCAATTTCCATCGAAAACATCATTGGCCATAGAATAAAAATATGCTGTTCCATCATTAGGAGTATTTCGATCTGTTTTCCAAGCTCCAATAACCACATTATCTAAACTTAAACCTACTGCAAATCCAAATTCATCGCCAATGGCCATATCACTGGCCTGAACCTCTGCTTCATCCATAGCATTATTATAATCATAGAAATATACTTTCCCTTTTGAAGCATCGAAACCTTTTGCACCAACAGCAATCATTTCATCATTCATGTCGATATCAAACCCAAAATAATCGCCTTCACTAGCATCTAATGCAAAGGTATAAACAGCATCATTCCAAATTCCTGCATCATTTTCAAAAATGGCTATCTTGCCCGAATGGTTACCATTTACATTGGAGAAGGGTGCGCCAGCTGCAATTTTTCCATCATAAATGGCAACAGAATGTCCCATATCTGAATAATTCTCAGTAGCTGCTTCTATTAACATTTCACCTTCCCAATCTAGGCCATTAAACTCATAAGCATAAACGGCACCATATTCTGTTCCTCCTTCTACTCCTCTATTTGGTGCCCCAATTGCTATAGTTGTTCCATCAATATCCACATCATATCCAAAATTGTCGCCAGAACCAATGCTATTTGCTTGTTCAGAACCCCATCCATTATCGGCTATCAGCTTGGAATGTAATTCCCAAGCTCCTCCATTGTTTTTATAAGTATAGGCAGCACCAATATTGTTTCTATCATCCACTTCACCATTAATGGGATGTTCTTCGGTTGGGTCTCCAACAACAGCCCAATTATCGGATATAGAAACCGACCAACCAAAGCTGTTTAAAACTGCAATTTCTGGAGCTAAAGCAGCTACTTTTATCCATAGCTCATCATTTGAATCATACTCGTAGATAAAAGCCATTCCATCTGGGCCAATATTACCTTGCATATCAGAATCATAGGCATAAGCTCCAACTATAATATGATCTTCGTAAATATCCACATCACAACCATAAAACAAGCCGATTGGAGAGGCCGGGTTGTTATCATAGGCGAAATAGCTGGGCTCATCGATATCTTGAAAGTGAGACCAGTTTCCATTATTGGCTTTTCTATAAATGGAAACCCTCCCCGCATTGGTATAGTCATGTCCTTGGAATTCACCCGTTTGATGCATATTACCCACCACTGCCCAATTACCATGGCTTGCTACTGCATTGGCATATTGGTGCGTACCATCAAAGCTAAACTCATCAATTTGGGAGAAAGAAGAGATGGCTGCCAATAGGATTAAGATTAGAAATAGTAATTTTAGTTTCATTATTTTGGTTTTTAAGATTATTGGTGCCAAAAGTAAGTGGACTAGAATGCGATTAAAAGTCATAAAAAGTATTCGGTGGACTAGAATGATTATTCGGTAAACAACTGAATATGAGTATGGATAAATAAATAGAGTACTCATTTTAGAAATCTGTATTATTTCAAAATTCTTTAGAAAGTAGCAAACGGTCTGTATTGACCAGTAAGTGGTCAGATCTCATTAATATTCGGTCATTTTCTGACTTAAACATAGGTGTTTTAGGTAAAATGAATCATTTAAAAGTATATTAATGACTAGAAAAATAATTAGATTTGCCCTATGAGATCTCCTATTTCCTTGTTTTTCATATTCTTGTTTTTCTTGTTTTTTCAACAGGAATCATATTCCTATGAATCGAAAAAAGATAGTCTTATTGATTTGATAAACATTTCTCATCAAAAAGAGATAGCAAGTCTCTATCATCTCTTATCAAAGGAAGAACAAGTTCCTGATAGCATTAGAAAATATGCCATACTGGCCTTAAAATTTGCCAAATTAGAGCACCAAACTTATACCATGGCTGATGCCTACAAAAGCATAGGCGCTTCATTTCATTTATCCTCCTCTTACCAAGAAGCATTAAGCTATTATGATTCGGCTTTGATGTTTTTCTCCAAAGAAAAACAAAGTAATGCCATTGCAAGAACCTATAGTAACAAAGCTGGAATTTTCATCAAATTTTACTCCCTTGATTCGGCCATTTTCAATAATGAAAAATGTAAAGAATATGCAGAACGCTTAGAGGATGTTGATTTAGAAAGAATATACTTCAGTAGAAAAGCAAATATACTATCATTACAAGGAAATCATTTGCAGTCGATAGAGGTATTAAAGGAGATGATAGAGAAGTACGAGATGAATCCCAACTCAAAATTCATCGCCCTAAAAGATATTGGAATTAACTATTTCAATTTGGGAAATATTGATTCTTCACTCTATTATTATCAGTTGGCTGAGCAATCGGGAATTTCAGAATATCCAAAGAATAAAATCATTTTGCTCAATAATAAAGCCAATGCTTATATTTTTATTGGTGACCATCAAAACTCTATAAAATGTTATCTTGAAGCCATTCGCATTGCCGATTCCATTGATTTTAAATATGGTTTAACCTTGATTAAAAGCAATCTGGCAAATTTATATTTTGAATGGGATAAATTTGATGAAGCCATATCCATTTACAAGGAAAGCCTAGACTTTTTAAAATCGAAAGGAATTTTAAGAAACTTGGCCACCAATTATGTAAATATTGGCATCAGTTATAACTCTATTCATCAGCTAGATTCCTCCATAAAATATTTGAAAATGGCAAAAGAGGCTTGTATACAGACTGATGACCAAGGATTATTGAGTACCGTTTATCATAATTTAGGTCGGATAAGCTTCTCCAAAGATCAATATCAGGAATCTATTTCCTTTTACGATCAAGCTCTTATTTCTAATCAACGTGATAATAATATCAATACCAAAGCCAATATTTATCACGATAAATCATTGTCATTGGCTAAGCTCAAACAATTTGCTAAAGCGCTGGTCTTAATAGATTCGGCTTCTATTATTTACAATAAAATTGAAAACTCACAGCAAGTAGTAGATGTGGAGCTTAGCAAAGCCATCATCCTTCAACAAAAGGGGAGCTTTAAACAGGCCAATGAACAATTATTGGTTTTTATGGATTTAAAAGATTCTGTTTTTAGCACCGAAAAATTTAAGCAAATCAGTGAGTTAGAAACCAAATATAATACCGCAGAAAAAGAAGCTCAAATACAAAAGCAAAATGCTCAACTGGTGGAGAATGAATTGGAAATTAATCAACAAAAAAACCGGGCTTTAACATACGGAATCCTATTTACTGGAGCGGTTATCGTTTTATTAATTATCTCTATTTTCCTACTCAGAATCAGACAGAAACATCAACTGATTAAATCGAAATTAGAACAAAATAGTAAAGAATTAGAAGGACGTTTACTGCGTTCTCAAATGAATCCTCATTTTATTTTTAATTCCCTCAATTCCATTCAAAGCTATATTACTTCTAATGACCAATATCATGCTGAAATGTATCTTTCAAAGTTTGCTAAACTCATGCGTAGCATACTCGAAAATTCTCGTCATGCCTTTGTAAGTATGGATCAGGATTTAGCTAATTTGATGATCTATCTAGAGCTAGAAGAATTAAGGTTCGAAGGCATCTTCACCTCAAATATTGACATTGAAGAAAACATCGATATAGAAAACACCTATATTCCACCCATGCTTATTCAGCCTTATATTGAAAATGCAATTATTCATGGATTGGTAAAAAATACTGGAAAGAAAGGTAAACTCTTGGTGAAATTTGAAGTCATAAATGCTCAATCCATTAAATGCACCATTGAAGACAATGGTATTGGTAGAGAAAAAGCTATGGAGCTGAAATCTAGAGAGATGAAACCCTATAAATCCTTAGGAATGCAAGTAACAAAGGAGAGGATGGAAGTGATATCAGAAATCAATCATGTGAATTTTGATGAGAAAATAATAGATTTAAAAGGAGAAGATGGAGTTGGACAAGGAACAAGAGTTGAGCTCATTATACCTTTTGAAAAAGATTAAAACTATGAAAGCACTAATTGTTGACGACGAAAATAAAAGCAGAAATACGCTCATGAAGTCTATTGAAAAATATGCTTCAGATATAGAAATTGTTGGAGATGCAGCCAGTGTTGTAGAGGCACTCAAAAAAATAAAAGAATTGCAACCCGATTTACTCTTCCTAGACGTTCATTTACCCGATGGCAGTGGTTTTGATATTTTAGAACTCCTCCCCAACTTACATTTCAAGATTATCTTTGTGTCTGCCTACGATAAATATGCCATTGATGCTTTTAAGTTTTCCGCCATAGATTATCTTCTAAAACCTGTGGAACCAGACCTTTTGGTACGTGCCATAGAGAAATCAAAAAAGGAAGACAAACTACAAAGTATGGAAGGCAAATTAAACGTATTACTAAGCAATCGTCAGCATATTGAAAAGATAGCCTTACCAAGCTCCAATGGCTTAGAATTGGTGAAAGTAGACGATATCATCTACTGCCAGGCCGATAGTAATTATACCCTCTTTCATTTGTCTGATGGACAAAAAATACTAGTAAGTCGCAGTTTAAAAGAATACGATGAAATACTTAGTCCGCAAGGCTTTTATAGAATACACCAATCCTATCTCATCAAACTCAGTTATGTGAAAAAGTATATCAAAGGCGAAGGCGGAATAGTAATCTTAGAAAATGGCAAAGAATTGGATGTAAGCCGAAGGAGAAAAGAGGGTTTTCTTAAAGCTGTTAATTAGAGTGTTTCATTCATTCATTGGGCCAAGAACCAAAGGCCTGTTTTTCAAATTTCATATCACCATCTTGGCCTTTATAAATATTAATCCAAGCTTGCCAGTTTTCATTATCTAAGTCGGGATAATCCAGACGGTAATGACTACAGCGACTTTCGGTTCTCATCAGAGAGGCTTTTAATTTCATTTCGGCACTAATAATCATATTAGCAGTTTCATGAGCTAGACGCAACTCATGTAAATCTGCTGCTCTTAGCATGGTCATGTGGTGATCACGCAATTCCTCTATATAGGCCAAAGCTGCTTTCATTAGGTTTTCTTTCTTAATATAAAGAATGAAGTTAGGCATCATTATACCCTGCAAAGTTTGGGTGACCCAAGCTGGACTATAACCCGATTCTCTTTTTAGAGGAGCCGTTATTTCATCATGTATCATTTGAATTTTGCTAAGCGATATGTTTTTATAATCTGCTTTTTCAGCATATAAAGCTGCCGCCTCTCCTGCAATGGCACCTTGTACCGCCGAACCAGCCAAAGAGGAGCCAATCTGTGTGTAAATAGCTCCTGCCATATAAGAACCAAGCGCATCACCTGCAGCATATAGTCCAGGAATATTCGATTCGCATTTGTCATTTATAGGTACTATACCTTCCGATTTATGTATGGCCAAACCTGCCGATGATCCTCCGACCATACTTCCTCCCATTCCAGGGGGACCTCCTTTGCCTTTTTTACCATCACGAGGTGGTGGTCCATCCTTGGGTCTTTCTCTTTGCTTTTCATTTTGGTTAAAACCTACGGGACGATAAGGACCTCCAGAAATATCCATTTTATTCATATCACCAGGGTGACTCATTTTCAAAGGATTTCCATTTACATAGGCCAGATAGTTCATATCCATTCCTAAATCGTGGTGAATACTAACCGAAGTAGTTTCCGGTTTTTTATCAAACATACCTCTCCAGCCATCATAGCATGCTGCTGCATTTTTAGATTGTCCAGCATGACCATCGTTCCACTCTTTACCAGTAACCTTGGCGCCAATATGATAAGCCATGATGGTTCCATCATGGGTTAGGTCGTTTATAGGAAAACCATTGGGTTTAAAACCACCCGCACCGGTACAAAGAATAACACTTTTTGCATTGAAGAAGTATATTTTATTCTCGTCGATACTAAATCCTGCTGCACCAGCAATTTTGCCATTTTCTTTGATAAGATGGCTTATTGTTACTCGCTCAATCACAGAGATTTCCCGATCTTGAAGAGGTTTGCTAAATGATTCATAATATAATGGCGAATTGAAGAAACCCCATTCTCTGAGCTCCTTTACTCGTGCTTGTGAATGTTCAGCAACTTGACGGGTATAAACCGAATTATTAGTGCCTAAGGCTGATTTGCCCACCGACACAACAAACTGGTCAATAGTATATTTTGATGTTTTGGCATCATATTCAAATATTCCTTTGGCAAATGGGGTTTGTCCTGAGGATCCTAAACGTCCTTTTGAAACCATCATGGTTTTTGCACCTGCATCGTGTGATTTAACAGCTGCAAATAAGCCAGCCATTCCGCTACCAATAACTAGTACATCAACATGGTAGTTTTCGCTTTCCATATCATTAGGTTGAATTTCTGCTTCATTTGCGGCCCAACCTGAGTTTATGCCCAATGAAGTGGACGCAGTGATACCCGCAGCAGCAGCTCCTAATACAGTAATAAATTCTTTACGTGATATTTTTTTAGACATGGTTATTGTTTTTTTGTGATGTTGATTTGAAAAAGTATGTTTTCATTAATAGAATCATTGCAGATAGACTTAATAGGATAAAAAGCCAAGACATGGGTTTGTTCATATGTCTGCCCATGCTTAACACATGCAAGGATGCTGCTATTATAAATGCTATTGATAAATAGCCATGAATCATTCGCCATGTTAAATAAGTTAATCGAAGTTTATATCTGAATAGGGAAGTTAAACCAATGATAAGCATAAGGATCCAGGCTGTTAAGCCTAATAATAAACCTTGTTGGTTGATATTAGACAATAGCTCTAGGAAAGCACGATTCGGACTGATTCCTGCTTCAAAATAGCGAGGCAATACGATTAGAAATGGATGTAGGAGCAACACACTTACAAAAACATATCCTAATGCCTTATGCCACTTTATTACTTTCGCCATATGATGCTCCTTTAAAATAGGCTTATTAGCCCTAGATAAAAAGAATTGCATAAGCATCATAGAAAAAGCTAAAATGGTGACTAGGGATATGGCCTCTTTAAGAAGAGAACGCCTTGGAAAATCACCTAAGCTATAAATAAGTATTGGTAAGACAATAAACACTGCAACTGCAGCTATCTGGTTGTATATTTTTATTCTGTTTTCCATCATTTTATCCCCACGAAACAATAACAGGTATGGATTTTTCTGGAGTGATGGTAATGGCATCAACAGGGCAATACATACGACATAAATGACATATTTGACAATCTTCAGGATATTTAATTTCAGCCTTTCCTTTGCTGTTTAAACGAATGACATCGGTGGGGCAAGTTTTCACGCAAGTCCCACAACCTATGCATCCGCTGATGTTATTAATAGCCATTTTGTTTATTTTTTAAAGAATTATTATTTCGACTTCTATATTTTCAGTTTGATCAGATAAACCTACTATTTTAATTTTTTTGCTTTAGTCCGCTTTTATCTCTTTCCATAAGGTAAAAACTAGGTCATTATATCAAACTAACACAAAGATAATAAGAGCTTTCTCTTTTATAAAATACAATCGACGGTTCTAGCTATTTCATCGACAGATTAATGTGTTATATATACAAGTCTTTAAAAAAAGAGTACAAAATGCTAGAAACTAAACTGCAGATAAAAGTTTTATCATTAGTCTCTGATTTTCTGTTTTAAATGGTTTTTGATCAATGGCCTTTTCGAAAATACAAGGGGCTTTAAATTTATTTTATATTCCTTTGGAGTATTGACTCCGTGAAGATATATTACAAAAAAATTCTAGAGTTTAAGGGATAAGTTTTATAGGAAAAAGACTTGAAATTTCTTGTTTCTTAATGCTGAATACATAGCATGGATATTAATTAAAGCAAAGGCGATTGGTGTAAATGGAGTCTCCATATTTAGCACTCCTCTACGGAAATTCTTAGGGGAAGGGGTGGTTTGTCTACAGCTATAGGTTCCTTCTATTATTATTTATCCATCTAATAGCAAATATAGAAAGGTTTTTATACCTCATTTTAGCATGTTTTGTAGTAAAACCAAATCGTTTATAGAGTTTTCTTTAACCATTTTTTGACCATCAAAAATGGGATCTTGGTTTTATTTATTCTTTTACAAAAAATATTGCTCTACATAAGCTTTAAAAGCTTCACGATACTGCTCACTAACTGGAATGTAAGTTTTTTCGTCATAAACAATTCTATTTCGTTCTATGGTAGTAATATTTTTAAGATTAACTATAAAGGAACGATGCACTCTCATGAAGGTATCTGAGGGAATAGATTCCTCCAGTTTTTTCATACTGATTAATGTCATCAGTGGATTCCTGTTGACCAGATGAATGCGAACATACTCTCGCATACTTTCCATATAGGTGATATCGCAAAGGTTTATTTTAATGATTTTATGCTCCGATTTGATAAACAGGAATTCCTCTTTGAAACTCAATTCTTCAGAAGATGGACTCGGTTTACTCAATAACTGATTGGCTTTACTTGCTGCTTTTAGGAAGGCAGTATAGTCTATGGGTTTCAATAGATAATCAATAGCGTCTACTTTATATCCTTCAATGGCATATTCGCTATAAGCAGTAGTGAAGATAATTCCGGGGGCTTTAGTTAATGATTTGGCAAAGTCCATTCCACTAAAATCGGGCATATTGATATCAAGCAACAGAAGGTCTATTTCTTGTTTCTGGATAATATTGAGCGCTTCTAAAGCACTTTCGCAAGTATCTACTAACTCCAAGAAAGGAGTTTTCTCGATATAGGCCGCCATTTTTTTGCGGGCCAAAGGTTCGTCATCTATAGCAAGGCATTTTAACATCACGATAAAGGTATGGATAAATGAATAGCATATTGCTCTGGAGTATCAGAAATATTTAAAATAAAATTCTTTTGATACAATAGTTTTAATCTTTTTTTCACATTTTCGAGTCCAATACCAGAGCCCTCCTCGTCTTTAGAAACTGCTCCTTGGCTATTTTTTACTTCAAGAATAAGTTTATTTTCATCTACTTTTAGATCGATATAAATAAAACTAGCTTTTTGATAACTCACGCCATGTTTAAAGGCATTTTCGATAAAAGAAGTAAAGAGTAAAGGCGGCAGATTTTTATTAGGAATATGGCTAGGCATATTCACTTGAATATCTACTTTCTCAGACACCCTTAATTTCATCAGTTCCACATAGCTTTCAATAAATTCCGTTTCCTTTTGTACCGTGGTAGTATCATTGGAAGTTTCATAGAGCAGGTAGCGCATCATTTTTGATAGTTTCATTACCGCATCTTTTGCTGATTCACCACTAATATCTATAAGGGTATGTATATTGTTCAAAGTATTCATAAAGAAGTGGGGACTTACTTGATGACGGAGCATTTCTAATAGGTTTTCCACATTCTCTTTTTCCAATTCCTCTTTTTCCTTTTCCGATTTTGCCCATTCAAAAGAAGCTCTAAGTCCTGTATCGAAACCAATAGTTAGAAAAGAAAAAATGAGGAGGTTTATAAATGGAGGTAAAGGTTGTCCCGGCAGATTTTGCATAGGAGGTAGATTCTGATTTCTGTTTGGACTAAATTGTCTATCTGGAGGAGGAGGCATTCTTCTGCTATTCTGCATTTCGTGTCTAGACCTTAAAGTATCCTTAGGTAGAAAGAATTGGAAGCCTATAGTAACAAGAGCAATTAAAGCTATAACGGAAGCAAAATATTTGATTGTCTTCTTTTTGAATAATAACTTAGGGACTAGGAAGAATCTGTTGATTAAGAATAATAAAAAAACTAAACCCAAGGTATCAAGTGGTTTCAAGGCCACTTCCCAAGTTAAAGAATCCGTAGTGTTTCGGAATAAGATGGGCGCAAAAATCATAATCAACCACATTACTGTGATGAGTATGATTTCTGTTCTTCGAAATATTGGGTTTTGTTTTATTGCCTTCTTCATTAGTGCTAATTTAAACCTTTATTAGAGATACTTATTATTGCACCAACATTTTTTTCACTAAGGATTGGCCTTCAAACTGAAGTTGATATAGGTAAACTCCTGTTTTATTATTGTCGGCATTCCATTGGTATGAATACTTCCCAGCTTGTTTTTCACCTGCTTCTAAGGTTTCTATCAGTTGTCCATACATATTATAAACACCCAAACTTACATAGCCAGTTTTTTCTATCTCAATATTTATTTGTGTTTGGTGCGTGAAAGGGTTTGGAATATTTTGATCTAATTGAATACCAGAATTCAAGCTTTCAAGATTTGAGACATCCATAATTAAAGGTTCATTTTCTTCACTAAAAGTAGCCATCATTTCTGCAAAATCACCAGTTCCATTGGGGTATCTTCCATAGGAGGTATCTGCCTTTTGTTCAGTGAAGGTAACTTGGTCAATCACATTTAAATCAGTATCATATAGGAATAATGATTCTCCAGAAGAAGAAAGCTTTAAATCGGCATGTAAGCCAGATTGCTCTTCATCTTTATCGGCCCAAATAATGAGATAATCTCCTGCTAAAATATTGGTATCAGGAAAAGCCCACATATCAGGTTCTGTGGCATCATCACTTAAGTAAATACCTTCTAGTTCAATAGTGGTATTGCTATTATTATATAATTCTATCCAATCGTCATATTCTCCATTTTGATCCACAACGGTACTTTCATTATCAGCCATTAATTCATTAATAACCAAATCGTTATTTACGCTGATGTCGAAAAACTCATATTCTGCTCTCACTGGAAGAAAAGCTACAGCATCGGTATTTGCTGCATAGATATAGTATTGAATATCGCTGTGACTTACCAAAATCGATATCCCATAAACACCATCCCCGGCAGCGCCATCCTGATGATTTCCATCATCAAACATTTCTACTTTTTCAAATATTCCTAGTTGACTTTGTCTATAGGCCAGAAAAACTTGTTCGGCTTGTTCTACTTCTGTACTCAACCAGACTTCTGAATTTGCAGAAACCTCCTCAGGACTATAAGAGGCACTTGCTATTTGTGGCTGAGCAGCTTGAAAATCTGATAAACCCAAAATATAATCAACACGAGCATCCATTAATTGTGATATTCCAATGACGCTATTAGGACCTCCTCCAACAGAATTATATAGATTTGAAGTAAATTCAGAATAGGAGTAAAATTTATTTTGATCTGCTTGAACATCTTCTTCAATTATACTTTGTATTTCCAGTGCGCGATCAAGATATTGGTCATCACTGAAATTCTCTTCTATGATGGTTTTCATGTGAGCCACATACATTTTACGGTATGTTTCATTGCTTAGAATTTTACTGATAATTGGAAAATCATCTTCATTAATATTGGCAAATGGGCTAAACTGTTGTAATTGGTTAGTACTCAAATTACCCAATGTTTGGTGGGAGCGAAATCCCCCAAAGCTTTCGTTTAAATCCCAAGGAATAGGGTTGAATCTTCCATTATCATCTTTATAGAGGTAATGATTTTGTGGATTATTGATAGGGCCATCTAAATTAACCAATAGATTGGAAAAGGCTAAAAACCACAGGTGACGATCAATATCTAAAACTTGATGGACGTATTCTTCGTGATTGTTCAGAGTATCTAAAAACTGGATAAGCTCCTCCCAACCATAATCGGATTTCATATCGTAATATCCATAATAGTTGCTAGAATCTGCTCCATAATATTCCCAAACGCCACCCGATGGAGGTCCGTTTGAGGTAATTTCACCCTTTGCACGGGTGTTATCTCTGCTACCAAAATTACTTTGCATAAAGAATTTATCTACGCTTTGGTCATTGGTATACAAGCCTAAATGGGTTCCGTTGATGTATACATTGGCATAATTTGATTGGCTCGCAGGGAAATATTTTCGGGCAGTTTCATAGCTAAGTACTTCTCGAACAAGACTTGGATCTTTAAATCCATTAGCCAGTTTTAAGGTCCCATATCCTTCCAATGATTGATCATTAATAATATAATCTAATTTGATATTGAGCGGGTTTTTAACTTGATTAGAACTATAGGTACTATTTCCTTTATATCTAATTCCTGCACTGTCAAAAACTTGTCCATTAATGGATACGCTACCCATCAACCTTTCTTCGTCGCCTGCTTGAGCCATTTGATCGAGTAAATAATCCCAATTAGACTCTTCAAAAGTGATTTCTATGGTGTTAATAGTATTGATATCATAAAAAGACTGACCAAATGCAAAACTCGAAAAGAACAATGCAAAGCTTAATTGTAATATTTGTTTCATCGTAAAATTTTTGGTTTAAGAATACTTAAAAAATTAAAAAAAGGCTCCATATAAAAAAGGAGCCTCATCCTCATCACTATATACTCCTCACTAATCTAACGTAATTATATATTCTAATCGCATCTCCTTGTGGTCCATTTCCAGTTGGATAATCATCAGGATTTCCTGTTTTTGGGTCGCTACGTTGAGCTCCTGCACCATGCACATCTGTCCAGCTTCCATCCATATATCCCATGGCCCTTCCAAAGCTTACATAAGCTCCTGCTGAACCACCAACATCTGACCAGTTGGAATGTGTTGTTCCTGACCAATAGCACGCGTAATCGCTTTGCCCTGCTTCGTTGGTTATTTCGCTAGCATTGAATAATGGGTCGATAGCAGCTGATTGTGTAGTACCAGGAGAGCGACTATAATCTAAAATACTTTGTAATTCTTTTACATCGGGTAATCTCCAATCACTATGTCCAGCAAATTCAAAATTCTCAGCGTATGTTAATGCTTCTTCCCAGTTCTTACCTGCTCCATTATCATCTTGCATCCACATTAATTCTGTTGCCTCATCGCTTATGGTTCCATCTTCATTATCAACAAATTGATTGATTCCATATTCTGTGTTTCCTCTTACGTAGGTTACAAAAAAGGTTTTATCACCAGGGCCAAAAGGCATAGATAATCCATAACCTTTAATTCTACCATCGGCAAAGTTTACTCCAAATAGTAATTCTCCATCTACATACAAATTGGAGGAAGCGTATTGAGAATCGATGATTCTTTCACCAGCATCCGTATCTCCATAAGCAAAGTCGAAGTAATCTGTATCGATGAAAGGAATTAATCCATCGGTATCATCACCTTCATAACCACTTGGATCTACTCCAGTAAAAACGATTAAGGAATATTGTTCTTTAATACTAGGTAATCTCCAATCATCATATCCTCCCAAATCAAAAGAAGATGCCCCAGCCAAAGCTTCGGCATAAGTTAGTTTATCATCGGCATCTATATCACCATCACCATCGGTATCTGGGCTCTGCTGCCACATTAGGCCAGTTACCATATCTGTAACAGTGCCATCACCATTATCAACATAAGAGGTTTGGTTTCCTGTATAGCTTGCATCTTGACCATAAAATGATGCACCTTGTGCTGGTTTAGAAATATCGTTTTGGTTATCATAGAATGTTACTTGCATGGTTTCTACTATTGGATATCCGGAAACTTCTGGTAAAATTACCTCTCCACCTGTGGTGTCATCCACTATGATTTCTTCATCATTTTTTGTACAACTTAATAATACCATGATTACTAAAAGTAAACCTAAACTATATAACATTCTCTGTACTGTTAACCTTGTTAAATCCTTCATCATCTTTCCTTTCACTTATTGATTATCTATGGTGCAATAATAATATGGGATGTGGCGAATTGAAAATATTTTCAATGGATAGCTATAGTTTATCTATGGAAATGAGAATTGAATCTATGAATTTTAACTTCAAAAAAACGCTTTTACCTTGTATGACTCGTTTTTGGCATTTCTTACTATCTTAGCTCACGCATATTTTTTATAAAACACAATCATGATGAAACGTATTTATTTACTATCGATTTTCCTAATATTTGGACTGTTTTCATTTGCTCAAACCTATAATGCTCAGGTTGAAAATGTCATCAATACTGTAAATTTAGATTCACTAATTTATCAAATGAGAAACCTCAGTGGTGAAGATGAAGTGGTGATTAATGATGAAACTACTACCATTGAGCATAGAGTGAGTAATTGGGGGAATAATTTAGCTGCTCAATATATTTATGAAACACTAGAAAATATTGGATTAGAACCCACTTGGGATTTATACAGCATGAATGGCGTAAATGTATATGCAGTGCAAGAAGGCAGTGTATACCCTGACGAATATTATATGATATGTGCCCATTACGATGCGGTAGATTATTATTGTGCCGATGATAATGCCAGTGGTTCGGCTGCAGTGATTGAAGCGGCTCGTATTTTAAGCAGTATGGAGTTTGAATACTCCATTATCTATGCTCTTTGGGACGAAGAAGAAATTGGATTGATTGGTAGTGCGGATTATGCCGCTATAGCGGCCAGTAATGGTGATGTAATACATTCAGTTATAAATATGGATATGATTGCTTGGGATGGTGATGAAGATATGGTTGCGGAGATACATTCTAGCTATACAGCCAATTCCAATGAATTATCAGATTATATAGTTGAGATTGACGAGATCTATAGCTTGGCAATAGAACCAAGTGTGATCATTCCGGGTGCAGGTGGCACCGATCATTCTAGCTTTTGGAATAATGACTATGCTGCTGTGGTGGTATCAGAAGAATATTATGGTGGAGATTTTAATCCCTATTATCATACAGCACAAGATAGAATTGCTGTATTAAACATGGATTATTTCCATGAAATGTCTAAATTATGTATTGCTAGCTTGACTTCTTTCTGCCATCCTATTTTAAATACCTCGGTAAGTGAAAACAGAAAGTCAGATGCCAAACATATACAGGTTTATCCTAATCCTGCAACTACTATAGCTCATATTACTTGTCGAACTCCTTCATCTGATTTTACTCAAGTCACTTTATTGAATAATATGGGACAAAGTTTATTAACTCTATACCAAGGTGAGGTAATAGGAGAGAGTTTGAATCTGGAGCTTCCTCTAAATTCTTTAGCCAAGGGTATTTATTTTGTAAAAATGGAATCAACTAATGGCTCTAAAACACAGAAATTAATGGTAGAATAGTCAGGTTCATAGTAAAAACCTTTTATAAAAAAACATTAACATAGAGGAAGTCATTCTTTATGTTTTTATCTAAATCTTTTTTTAAGAGTAAGCGTTAGGTTATATAAAAGCTTATATATCAATGGTAAATATTGATGTGTAAGGATTGAAAGTGATTTTAATTTCAGGCTCACACCTTTCATTAATTACATATCAGACCTTCAATATCAAAAATATTAATGTTACGACTTGATAATTATAATACTTAATTCGTAATATTGTAAAATATTCGTAACAACATGAGAAACGAAAAACATAATAAAAGTTATAAAACCCTTTTGGAAACCGCCAAACCTCTTTTCTGGAAATACGGTGTAAAAAGAGTGAGTGTTGAAGAAATATGCAAAGAAGCCAAAGTGAGTAAGATGACCTTCTATCGCCATTTTAAAAATAAGAACGAATTGGCTTTGGAAATCATGCTGAAGATTTTTGATAAAGGATTATTAGACTATAGACAGGTGATGGCACAAGATATTCCCTTTGTACAAAAAATAGAAGAAATTATTTCCTTGAAATTTCAAAACACCCAAGATGTAAGTGAAGAATTTATCAAAGATATTTATGTGAATGGGGATATCACGACACAAAAAATGATTGAGGAATATTCTGAAACCATGCTTCTAGAATTTAAACAAGACTTGGCCAATGCTCAAAAAAAAGGATGGATCAGAAAAGACATTAAGATAGAATTCATCATGAAAATGAGAGACCAAATCACTCAATTACTCAATGATGATTCATTTTTAGCTATATATAAAACACCCCAAGAAGCCATTATGGAAGTCACTAGGTTTTTCTTTTATGGTTTGATGAATTCGGAGGAGGCCAAATCATGAAAAAGAAGTTCCATATTATTTTAGTATTGGCCATGATAAGCATGGCTCAGCTGAGCAGTGGACAAGCCAAGTTGGAGTTCGACGGGCAGTTGTCTCTTTATGGAAACTATAATCCCGATTCGGATTTGGATGTGCTTTTAGGCGGTAGATATTTACCTGAGCTTAATCTCAAGCTACCTTTGAAAAACAGCAAAGCTTTCGACTTTCAAGCAGCAGCAAATATTTATGGAGCCTATATTACTCATCCTTTTGACTCCTCATGGAGCGATGGAAATATTAAAGCTTATCGGGCTTGGGGGCGATATACCACTGAGCAATTTGAGCTCAGAGTAGGATTGCAAAAAATAGATTTCGGAACGGCCATGTTGCTTCGTCCTTTGCAGTGGTTCGACGAAATAGATCCTCGAGATCCGCTCAAATTCACTAATGGAGTTTATGCTGCATTAGCCCGATATTATTTCCTCAATAATGCCAATATCTGGATTTGGGGATTGTATGGAAATGAGAATCCCAGAGGATTTGAACTCATCCCTAGCCAAGAAAAGATTCCAGAGTTTGGAGGAAGGGTTCAATATCCTATTCCAAGAGGTGAAATTGCTTTCACTTACCATCATAGGAATGCTGATGCGAGTGATTTTAGTCAATTGGGTTTGGTAGAAGAAATCCCTGAAAATAAGTTTGGTATAGATGGTAAATGGGATGTGGAAGTGGGACTTTGGTTCGAAGCTGCATATACTCAAAAAACTATAGATGTGGGCTTGTTGACTCATCAAACTTATACCACGCTTGGCACCGACTACACTTTTGGTTTAGGAAACGGACTAAATGTGGTGGTAGAACATCTGGTAGGAGCTTTAGATGAAGAAGCATTTGAGTTTTCGTACATCACTAATGCTACGGCAGCCATCCTCAGTTATCCATTGACTATGTACGATAATATCAGTATTATTAATTCTTATAGCTGGGACATGCAGGCCTATTCATTCTTCTTGAATTATGAGCATCAGTTTAAGAATTTCACAGGCTATATTATGGCCTATTATAACCCTGATATTCAACAAAAAACAATTGAAAATAATTTTGAAAATACTTTCACTGGGCCTGGACTCAGGTTGATGTTGGTTTATAATCATTAAATAAGAGATGAATATGTTATATAGAATAGAAAATCATTTTGTATAAATTCAATGGCTTTTGACCCCTCCCTAAAGGGTGAGCTATTTAAAATCAGGCTCCCTTTAGGGCTGGGGCGAAACTCTTTTTCAATTTAATGACAAGGGGAATTTGAATATAAATATTAGAGGTAGATAATAAAGACAATCATTAAATACAGAGCAATATGAGCAATCACATCATTTCAATCGAAAAAGTGACCAAGCGTTTCCCAGTTGGGGAAGGTGAATTTACAGCTTTAAATCAAGTTGACCTACAGTTTGAAAAAGGAGAGTTTGCCGGAATTGTAGGGCCTAGCGGTTCAGGAAAAACCACTTTACTCAATATCATAGGTTCTTTAGATTCACCAACGGAGGGCAAAGCCATTGTGATGGGTAAAAACATTAAAGAATTATCGCATAAAGAGTCGGCTGGTTTGAGGAATAAGCACTTGGGTTTTATCTTTCAAGTGTATAATCTATTGCCAGTTTATACTGTTTTCGAAAATGTTGAGTTTGCGTTAATTCTTCAGAATAAATCGGCTAGCGAGAGAAAAAAAGCGGTGATGGAAGCTCTAGAATGGGTGGGTTTAGAAAATATGGCCAAGAAAAAACCTGCTAAATTATCGGGTGGAGAAGGCCAGAGGGTTGCTATTGCACGTGCTATGGTCAAGAGGCCCGAAATAGTTTTGGCCGATGAACCTACTGCCAACTTGGATGCAAAAAATGCTCATGCCATTATCCAAACCATGAAAAAGCTAAATGAGGAGCTCAATACTACCTTCTTGTTTTCTACCCACGATGAAAAAGTAATGGCCTATCTCAACAGAATGGTGCATTTAGAGGATGGCAAAGTGGTGAAAGATGAGCTCATAGAAACTAAAAATATCATATCATGAAATTAGCCTTTCAATTAGCCTATAAAAACCTTATTGGTTCGGGTCTGAGGACTTGGCTCAATGTAGGTGTTCTTTCTTTTGCCTTCGTGATCATGATATTTTATAATGGATTGATTGACGGTTGGGATCAGCAAGCCAAACTAGATAGCATAGCTTGGGAATATGGCCATGGCCAACTTCTCGAAGAAAGCTATGACCCTTTCGATCCATTTACACTTCAAGATGGACATGCTGAGTTTGAAGCAGAAAAAGCGAGAAACCTAAGCCCTATTCTGATTCGTCAAGCTTCTATTTATCCTGATGGGAGAATGCTTTCGGTTTCATTAAAAGGAATAGAAGCCCAGCAAGAAATACTCAAACTTCCAACAGCTGCTTTGGAAAAAAGTGATGCTTTCATTCCTGCAGTCATCGGGAAAAGGATGGCAGAATCCGCTAATTTGGAGGAGGGCGATGAGGTATTATTACGCTGGAGAGATAAAAATGGAACCTTCGATGCTGCTAATATTACTATAGTGGATATTTTTGATTGTAATGTTCCCAATGTGGATAATGGTCAGATTTGGGTTTCGATAGATAAATTATGGGAAATTACCGGAATGAGCAATCATGCTACTATGTTTATTGCTTCAGAAGATTATGTTCATGTAGAAATGAAAGGCTGGAAATACAGTAGCCAAGAAGACCTGCTCAAAGAAATCAGCGACATCATTGCCATGAAAAAAACCAGTGGTTCCATCATGTATGGATTGCTTTTGGCCATTGCCCTATTAGCGATTTTCGATACTCAGGTACTTTCAATTTTCCGCCGTCAGAAAGAAATTGGCACCTATATTGCTCTTGGAATGACTCGCTGGCAAGTGGTAGGCTTATTCACCGTAGAAGGAAGTATGTATAGCTTTTTAGCTACTTTGGTAGGCAGTGCTTATGGTATTCCATTTTTCTATTATATGGCTACCAATGGCATTACCATGGCAGCCAATGCCGATGATATAGGAATTTCCATTGCCGATGTCATTTATCCAGTATTTGGCATAGGACTTATAATTGGTTCTATTATTCTAGTGGTGATATCAGCAACTATTGTCAGCTTTTTACCAGCCAGAAAAATTGCAAAAATGAACCCTGTTGATGCTTTGAAAGGAAAATTATCATGATCAAGTTTTTGTTAAAAGGAATATTAGGAGATAAGAACAGAAGTCTACTCCCCATTATCATTATCAGTATTGGTGTGATGCTGACCATATTCTTAAGTGGATATATGCGCGGCGCTATGGGCGATATGATAGAACAAAATGCTCGCTTTCAAACTGGCCATGTGAAAGTGATGAGCCGTGTTTATGCCGAAAATGAATCACAAATGCCCAACGATTTGGCTTTACTTGGTGTAAGTGAAATTCAATCTCAATTAGAAGAAGACTTTCCGGATGTGGAATGGGTTGATCGCATTCGTTTTGGAGGATTATTGGATGTTCCTGATGCCAATGGAGAAACCAAAGGCCAAGGTCCCTCAGCAGGAATGGCCTTGGAGTTATTCTCTAAAAACACTGGAGAAGTTCAACGTTTGAATATGGAGCAATCTATAGTTAGAGGTGAAATTCCTAGCAAAAAAGGGGAGGCTTTAATAGGCGAAGATTTTGCTACAAAGCTGGATATTTCCATAGGAGATAGAATCACCTTTATGGGCACCACCATGAATGGAAGCATGACTTTCGCCGACTTTGTAGTGAGTGGAACTATTCGGTTTGGCTCTGCTGCTTTAGATAGAGGAATCCTCATTATTGATATTAGTGATGCCAGATATATGCTCGATATGGAGGATGCCGCTGGAGAAATAATAGGTTTTTTAGGTGAAGGACTTTATGTGGATGAAAAAGCAACGGAAATAGCCCAAGAGTTCAACGAGAAATATGCTGGAATTAATGATGAGTTTGCTCCACTGATGCTCCGTTTACGCGACCAAAATAACTTGGATAGCTATTTGGAATATGTGGATGGTTTTGCTTCTATGTTTGTCACTATTTTTGTGCTGGTGATGTCTATAGTGCTTTGGAATACTGGATTACTTGGTGGACTTCGTAGGTATCAGGAATTTGGCATCCGATTGGCTTTAGGCGAAGAAAAAGGTCATATTTACCGCAGTTTAATTTACGAAGCCATCCTCATAGGAATTATTGGTTCTATTGTTGGAACTACACTTGGTTTGCTCGGAACTTGGTATATGCAAGTGGTGGGAATAGATATCACAGGCATGATGCAAAACTCTACCATGTTGATGCCTAATGTGCTTCGTTCAAAGTTCACTCCAGAGCTATTATATATTGGTTTTATACCTGGTTTAGTAGCCATGGTATTGGGGAATATGCTTTCAGGAATTGGGATTTATAAGCGGGAGACGGCTACTTTGTTTAAGGAGTTGGAGGTGTAAAAAAACAAGCTTTGTGTCACCTTTGTGCGAACTTTGAGGCCCTTTGTGGTATAGCTTTTTAATAATTATTTTGAACAAAGAAGACACAATGTAATAAAGTGAATAAAAAGAAAACAACATGAAAAATATAATAACAATCACCCTAATACTCATCGGAATAGGGGCTTTTGCCCAAGAAACTCCAGATGCAAAAACCATTATTGACAAAGTAGATTTCAATATGTCGTCTGACACCAAAATTACCAAATCGCAAATGGTGGTTTATGGCAGAAGAAACAGTAGAACTTTGGAGTCCATCAGTTATACCAAAGGTCATGAGGAATCCTATACCGAGTACTTAGCTCCTGAAAGAGAAAAAGGAACCAAGATGCTCAAGCTGGAAGATCGCTTGTGGATTTATACGCCCTCTACCGATAGAACCATTCAGCTCTCGGGTCACATGTTACGCCAATCGGTGATGGGTTCGGATATGAGTTATGAAGACATGATGGAAGACCGAAAACTATTGGATATTTATGAAGCTGAAGTAATAGGAGAGGAGGACATTAATGGAAAATCCTGTTGGGTTTTAGAACTCCATGCCAAGGTGGATGATGCTTCTTACCAAAGTCGTAAGATATGGATAGAAAAAGAACACTTTGTACCCTTGAAAGAGGAATTATTTGCTAAAAGTGGACAGTTGCTTAAGAAGACAGAGATGAGCGATGTGAGACCAGTAGATGGCCGTTGGTATCCTCATAAAATCAATTATAAAGATATGCTTAAAGATGGAAAAGGTACGGATTTCATTATTTTAGAAGTGCAGATAGATGCGGAGATTCCTGCTCATATTTTGAGTAAAGCTGCTTTGAGGAAGTAAGTTAAGAGTACTTAAAGTACATTAAAGTACTTAAAGTTTACAAAACACCAACACCTATAGGGTTCTCAAAATCAAATTTCATAGCAGACAATATTGCTTTCCATTTGTCGTTTTGTTTTTAATTGTTAACCGTTACAACCGCATATTGAAAACGACCCTATGAAACGCATATTTCTACTTTTTTTCTTATTGATGACTATTTATTGTTTTCCCCAATCCGAAATTTGGGGAATTAAACAACAGGCAGGAAAGCATAATGGAGGATTTTTATATAGTATTGATAGCGCGACTAATAAAATTATTGAGCATCAGTATTTTGCCAACCCCAAAGCAGATTCTAGAAAATCTGGAATATTATATGATTCCACAACAAAATGCATGTTCGGTGCTTGTAATCAAATATTGTATAAATACGATTTAGTAAACAGAACTATTGAATCAAAAATATTAGAAGAAGAAGTATATGGTAGCTTTGTGAAAGCATCAAATGGCAACTTGTATATTCTATCAAAGAATGGATTGATAAAGGTAAATCCAAGAGATTTAAGCATGGAGCTGGTAGGGCAATTCTATGGTCAATTTATTTTGCCTGATTCAACCATGTTTTTTGAGACAGAAGTTGGAACTTCATATGGATTATGTGAGGTTTCGGAGGACCATTATATTGTGGCTAATTATACAGAAGATAATTCCTATCATTGGAAGCATACTTTTTTACATTCAATAAATACAGCAACCGATTCCATTGAGTTGATATATCGTACTTCTTTTTATCCCGAAAATGAATCTCTTATCCCTTTAGGAAATTTCTACCCACATAATGGCTTACTATATGCCTTATTTTCTATGAATGGTGAAATTGGGCTTTATTCTTTAAATCCTCTAAACCTGGAGTTTTCAAATGTTCATGTTTTTGATGAATTAAGAGCATATCAAAACACTCTGCCCTATATTATCTCTTCTCAAGGGAAAATATATGTAAAAACGCGAAACACTTCAGGTAATCAAACCCTTCTATGTGAGTGTGTTATTGACACAGAAGAGTTTAAAATCTTGTCAGAAATACCTCTGAACTTTAACCATAACCGAATGATAACAGATGAAAATAATGATCTTTATCTCCTATTAGATATTTCTGAAGATTGGTTAATAAAAACAGCATTTTATCAATATAATTTTGAAACCAGTCAGCTTGATTCCTTGTTTTTTATTAGTGAAAGATATTTCAATACTTCCATATATGATGAGTTTGGTTCGCTAGTTTTATTTAATAATGGGATTATTTCTTTTCTAGATAATAACCAAGATTTAGATTATCAAATTGTATCCTATAATACTGACCAATTGAAAATTGACACTATTGCATACCTCCAGAATTCCTTCAATTTTACAGATTCACTAATCTTGCCTGCAAGTTTTTGCGAAGCTGAAAACGGCAATTTAATGCTACTAAATAATAGAAAGATCAGAATGCTTTCATGGTATTATAAGTACTTTTTCAGTTTCACTGAATATAATCCACAAACAAAAGAACTCATAAGATCCGATGAGTTGGAATTATCTAGTTATTGTGAAAACCCTCAAATCTATAAAATGAGTGATGAGGAATATTGTATTACCTGCAATCAGGACAGTGTCATCCTCAAATATCATTGGTCCGAAAATGAAATCACCAATATTGAAACACCTTTTTCTGCTGAATGGATCAAAGAAAAAGACAATAGTTTTATTGGGACTTCTGAAGACACTACAATATATAGGTTTAATTATCATTCAGAGCAATTTGAAAAACTTTACAAGCCCGATTCTGATACAAGTTTTGACTTGGCATGCATAGACAAGGAAAACAGATTGTTCATTTATTCTGAGTCAATTGAGCAATTCTTATGCCTTGATTTAAACACAAACGAAATAAGTTCTGTGAATCAATTAAACGCGCTTATTGAACAAGTAAATTATTATCGAATTGAAAAGGTTTTCTCTGAAGGAGCGTATTTGTTTTTTGTTGTTTACATATCATCACCCTATGCTTACAAGCTTTTTAGATACCATCTTCCAAGTCATGAATTTAAGCTTATCAATATTGAAGAAAATGAAGATTTATCCTTCTTTCAGTTTATTGAAAACTATACTAATGATGGTATTTTTATTGCAAGTCTAGATATAGATAATAATACTTCTGGCTATTTACAATCTTTAGCCAATAATAGTGATTCCTCAATAATGCTTGATGCCTTCGAGAACAAAACATCAGCATATGAAAATGTATATGAGTCCTATTTGAGATTAATAAAAACCAAGAAAAAACCTATTCACCGATGGATTGGTGGCTTAAGCGAGGATTGGTATGAATCAGGAAACTGGTCTAATGCAAGTTTACCAACTGAAGGCAGCTCAGTGAATATTATGAATAATGCAATGTTTTACCCAGTTATTGATTCAACAATCAAAATTCGAAACTTATATATTTATAATGATGCTAAAATCCTATTAGAGAAAAAAGCTGAAATGATGGTTTCTGATGTTCTTAAAAACCATGGAACAATAAATATGACAGCCAACAATCACCAAAGAAGCTCACTAATAGTAGAAGGAGAATTCATACAAAAAGGAGTACAAAAGTATATCTTTACAGCTGATTCAATAAATAGTAAAATCCTGGCCAGTCCGATGAGGGCAGTAGAAAAATATGTCCAGCCATCTTACTCTGAGGCAGCTTTTAATGAAACCAATTTTGCATTTAGTGGAATCCAGTTTTATCCTCATTTTAGCGAAACATGTCAAGCGCTACAATATACTTGCCAGGATACTTTGCTGGAGTTTAAAGGAAGTTTTAATCATGGTAAACAGAACTTACGAATCCCCATACTTTCTGAACCGGAATTATATCCATTATCCAACCCTTATCCCAGTTCCTTCAACTGGAATAAAACTCAAACTACTACCTTAACTCATCAGGCTTGCTATTTCTTTAATGAAGAGGAAAACACCATTTCAGCGACTGTTGATGGCATTGGAAACCATCCTCCATTTATTCGTCCTTTGGAAGTATTTTGGGTTTATGGAAATGGAGAGGAGTCTATTCAAATTGACCAATCTGCTTTGATGCATGAACAGGACTTCGAAGAAGAAATTCCAAACAGAAAGGTGCTGAGTTTACAAGTAACGGGAGCTAAGAAGACAAGCGAAACCCTCATTGCTTTTAATGACTTAGCCAGCCCTGATTACGATCCACAATTGGATGCTTTTAAGTTTATCAAAAATGAAAGCTACCCTCATATTTTCACCAAAGCTGAAGATGAGCTATTGATGATTAACCAGCATCCCGATACCACCATGATGAACCTGTTTGTTCAAATGGGAACAGATGGAAATATGAACATAAAACTATCAGAAAATCATGGCTTCGATTTTTTGGTTTTAGAAGATTTAATCTGGCATACCAGAACCGATTTATTAGAAGATGATTACCAATTTGACTATTTCACTTCCGATGGATATTATCCCTTTAAATTATACTTTAATTCTTGGGTTTTGGAGCCCTTAGAGGAGGCTGACATTCAAATGTATTACTATCCAGAGTATTTAGTAGTAAAGAGCAGAAAACAAGTAAAGCAAGCCGACATCATCTTTTATGATTTGGCAGGTCGAGTGGTTCTTGAGTTTAGCGAGCAAAACTTCTTCTATATCGAAAAACCCATTCAAATTCCTGCTGGTCATTATATTGTACAGTTACGTAGTGGCGATTTGGTGATAAATGAGAAGATTTTGGTGAGATAATATTCCTTCCATTAAATGATTATTGGCTTATTCCTTTGATTTTGACTAGTATAATCAATATAATTATAAGCTTGTTTCTTATGGTGGTAATTCGTATATTGCATATACAGTGCATGTTACATTAATGTCGCCTTTATGAGAAAAAATAGGAATAAGTTATATAGCTTTTTAGTTTTGGTCGTTTTCTGTTTCTCTATCGCATTGGTGATAGCCCAGAATGTAAACAAACATGAAGAAAAAAACATCTTAGTTTTACAGAGCTATCATCAAGGATTAGAATGGACCGATAATATTTCTGCAGGTATACAATCTGTTTTTAAAGACAGAACCGATGTAAACCTACTTTTTGAGTATTTAGATACTAAAAGAAATTATTCTCCAGAATATTTTGAAGCACTAAAAGTGATGTATAAAGCGAAGGCATTACAAAACCCTTATAAGGTGATTATTGCTTGTGATAATGCTGCTTTTGATTTTATGAGGATGAATTCTGATGAATATTATCCTGGTGTCCCTGTCGTGTATTGTGGTGTGAATAATCTTGATATTGAGGTATTGAAAAATGTCCCACATTTCTATGGTTATGATGAAAAAGTCAATTATAAACAAACCATAGCCTCCATACAGAAAATCTTTCCCAATAGAAAAAACATCCTCATCATCAATGATAGTACAACTACTGGCAATGCCATTAGAAAAGAATTAGATAAGGTGCTTCCTGATTTTAAGGAATTGAATTTTGAGATATTTTCTGAGTTTACCATATCTGATATAAAGGAAAAAGTAAGCTCATTAGACGATAGCTATGCCATCTATTTATTAGTGATTAATAGAGATAAAAATGGGGAATTTATATCTTATAAGAAAGGTATTACAGCCATTCATGAGGTGAGTGATGTTCCCATTTTTGGTTCTTGGGATTTCTACGAAAACAAGGGTCTTTTTGGTGGAAAGATAACCAGAGGTTTTGATCAAGGGCAACATGCTGCACATATGGCAGAGGCCATCATGAAAAAAGATGTCACAGAATATATTTCTCAAATAAATACAGTCATAAACAATTATGTTTTTGATTATAGAGAAATGTTAAGGTTTGATATCAGTTTAGATCAACTTCCTGAAAATAGCCTGATTATCAATCAGCCAGAAAAGAATGCGAACCTTTTGCAAGCTATTATTATCGCAATGATTATCTTGTTAGTGATTGTTATATTTTTAACCCTAAGGTTAAATTATAAAAGGAAAAGAGCCATTGAATTACAGGATTTGGTAGATGAGAAAACCGAAATTCTTTTAAGAATGAATTTATCTTTAAAAGAAATCAATACTAAAAAAGATAGGTTTCTCTCCATTATGTCACATGATTTAAGAGGTCCTTTTAGCTCAATACTTGGTTTCACAACTATGCTTAATGATGATTTTGAATCCTTAGATAGCCAAGATAAGAAACAATTTATTGCAAAGATTAATAGTGGCTTAAAAAGTACATACAAGTTAATAGAAGATTTATTGTCCTGGTCTTATGCGCAAAGCGGATCTGTTGAATTTAAACCTCAACGAGAGAATATTTCACTAATAACAAAAGAGATTATTGAAGTATTGGATTTTTCTGCGGGCCAAAAATCCATTACCATCATCAACAGAATTCCAGATTTGGTATTTGTTACTGCTGATAAAAATATGATTTCTACCATTATTAGAAATTTGATTAATAATGCCATTAAGTTTACTCCAAGGAAGGGTATTATCGAGGTGGATATTGAAGACAGAAGCAATAAGAATAATAAACAATGTCTAGCTTTCTCTGTGAAGGATAATGGTGTTGGAATTCCTTTTGAAATACAATCAAAGCTTTTTGATATTGGAGAAGTTATTTCCACTAATGGAACAGATAATGAGTCGGGAACTGGATTGGGACTGATTCTTTGTAAAGAGTTCGTGGATAAGCATAATGGGAAAATTTGGGTAGAAAGTGAGATCAATAGGGGTAGTAAATTTGTATTTACATTGCCTGTGATCTAGTGTGCTATGTTTTACTGATTTATTTTCAATCAGGCCTATTTTTCAATCATACAATTTTAGCCATGATCAATAGAATATTTACATCATGAGAAATGATTGATAAGATTTCCTACATTTGTGATGGCTAAAAATTAAACACATGAAAAACCTCATTTATTCCATTGTATTATTGACTTTTATAGGATGTTCCAATTGTGGAGAAAAACCACAAAGCATTGCTCCCATGAATTCACAAATGATTCCCTTTATTGCCGATAGTATTTCGGTGGATGGTGATCTAGAGGATTTTGAAGTAAAGATTAGTAGTGAGAATCTTGAGGAAGGATTAGATATAGTAAAAGTGAGTTTAACAAGTAAGGTTACAGCTACACCACCTAAACTGACTCTAAAATGGCAAATTCCTTCTATCGATATTGCCAAGTTCTGGAACCCTAATTTAGGTGTGGATAAGGCCACCTATTATTCCAATAATGTAAAAACCAGTGCCACTCGTTATGCTCCTGTTTTGAGTTATATGAATATGAACGACGAAAACCGTATGACTGTTGCTGTTGGCGATGCTTTAAATAAATTAGAATTAGGTTCTTACCTTAAAGAAGAAGATGCTAATTTTCATTATTACCTGGTACTTTTCGATGAAGAGTATCCTGCTATCAAAAACTATGAGACTGAAATACTCGTGGACCGAAGAAAGCAAAACTTTGCTCAAACACTTACTGGAGTGACAGACTGGTGGGCCAAACAAGAGAATTATAAACCTGCAGAGACTCCTCAAGAAGCTTTACGCCCTATGTATTCCACTTGGTATAGCTATCATCAAAGCTTAGATGTGGACGAGTTGCTAGAAGAGTGTAGAGAGAGTAAAAAGATGGGCATGGAAGCCATTATTGTAGACGATGGTTGGCAAACCATGGACGATAAAAGAGGTTATGCTTTTACTGGTGATTGGAAACCAGATAGAATCCCCAATATGAAAGGTTTTGTAGACCAAGTTCACGATTTAGATATGAAGTTTCTGCTTTGGTATTCTGTTCCTTTTATTGGTAAGAATGCCGAGAACTATCCTCGCTTTAAAGGCAAATACTTGTATTACTGGGACAGCCAAGGTGCTTGGGTTTTGGATCCACGTTATCCCAAGGTTAGAGAGTTTATCATTGGAATATATGAAGACGCCATGGCCGATTGGGGATTAGATGGATTTAAGCTGGATTTTATGGCTTTCTTTAAGCCCGGAAAAGACACTGAACTAACTGCAGAGGATGGTAGAGATTATGCATCGGTTTATCATGCAGTAGACCGGTTGATGACTGATATTATGGCTCGTTTGAAAGAGAAAAACCCAGAGATATTGATAGAATTCCGTCAGCCCTATATTGGTCCTTTGATGCGTAAATATGGAAATATGCTTCGCGCCGCAGATTGTCCCAATATGGCTACCATCAATCGTGTTCGAACTACCGATACTCGTTTACTAGGTGGCTCGTCGGCTATTCATGCTGATATGCTTATGTGGCACCCAGATGATGAGGTGGAACATGCGGCTCTCCAGATTTTAAATATTATGTTTTCTGTTCCTCAAATCTCGGTACGACTCAATGAGATTCCTCAAGAACATAAAGATATGATAGCCTTTTGGGTGGATTATTGGAATGAGAACCAAGAAGTATTAATGAAAGGTGATTTTACGCCTCACAAACCCGATGAATTATATCCCGTCCTTATTGCTCAAAATACAGAAAAGGCAGTTATAGGATTATATGGAAACGATATAATTGTGAGCGATGGATTTGAGAACTTACAAGCTTTCGATATTATCAATGCTAGAAATAAAACTCAAATAGTGATTTTGAATAATCAGGACTTGGGAACTTATCAGTTGCAAGTTTTGGATTGTATGGGAGAACTAGTATATGAAAAAAGTATTCAGCTGAAGAAAGGTGCTGTGGCTATTGATGTACCTGCTTCTGGTTTGGTGAAGTTGACAAAATAAATACAGGTTTAGATGAAAAAGAATAAATATATTTTCATATGGTTAGCATTGATTTTGAGTGCATGTTGTGAATTAAAAGGACCATATCCTGTTGCAGCAGTTTTGGTTACATATGAAAATATAGATTCTCCTCAATCATTACAAGCATATCTGACTGAGAGAAATAGCTTAAGTAATATTAACGATACTATTCTTTTGGGTGAGTTAAATGAGTTAAACAACTTTTCTATAGTTATTGAATTCGATGAAGATGCCCCAAACTATATTCTATTTATTGAAGAGACTGATTATATGGATACTATTTCTGAGATTTATTATTATAGAAGTGAAAAAAAATGTAAAGAAACAATTGAAGGTTTCCGATATCAATTTAATGGTCAATTAAAAACCAGTAATAGACAAATCATCTATTAGTGACTATACTTCGGAGAATAGAATACGTTGAATAAAGGGGCTATTGCTATTGATGTTCCTGCTTCGGGATTGGTGAAAATATGGATATAGTGAGTTATTGTAAGTTGACTTTATAGCTGGAGATTAAAAAAACAAGCGAATATCCAATTCCAGCAATTCGGTTCTCAACTTCTCCATTTCGGCTCTTTCTTTATCAGTCATTACAAAGGAGTTTCCCATCAGATAGATTTTTCTAAGGCTTTTGATTTCGGTGAGTTCATAGGGGAATTCGGATAGACTGTTCTCTTGAAGATCGATTTCGATAAGCTTGGTCATTTCACTTAAATCTGGAATCTCAAAAATACGATTATAACCCAAGTCTAAATAGAGTAATTGTTTCAAATGGGTTAAGCCTATGGGCACCATGATGATTTCGTTATGATGGAGATATAGTGCGATGAGATTTGGTAGTGTGAATAATGTATCAGGAATTTGGGAAATCTGATTATAGGCCAAATATATTTGTTCCAGTTTTTTAGCATTTCCAATTTGTGCTGGAATTTTGGTGAGTTTATTGTGATAGAAATCTATCTCTTTAAGTTTCTTCAATTCCCAAATCTTCTCAGGAATAAAGGTGAATTCATTTCTATAAAAAATTAGATGCTCCAATTCTTTGAGCTCAGAAAAAGAGGGAGGAATATCGCTAATTTGGTTGATGCCTAGATTTAGACTTACTAGCTTTGTGAGTAATTCAAGGTTATCGGGTAGCTCAGTAATGCCGTTGGCACCAATATGAATACTCTCCAAGTTTTTAAGCTTTCGGATGTCTCTTTTGCTCAAAGTTTGAATTTGATTATAATTGAGCTTAATCTCTTTTAGACTGTCCATTTTTTTAATAAAACAGGGGATTCTTTTGATTTCATTTTTACTGAGATCAAGGTGCTTTAGTTGCTTTAATTTCCTGATGGATCTAGGAATTCTTTTTAATTTATTCTCTGATAAATCGAGATTGGTGATGCTGTGGTTCTTTTTAAAACTAATGCGTTTCAGATGGTTTGAACTTAGAATAATGGTTTCTAGGCTGTCAGATTCTGGCCATGTTTTCTTTTTGATCTTCTCAATTTGATTTCCATGTAAATAGATGATTTTGGTATTATGGAAACTCGTCAACTCAGGAGCTTTTTTTAATTCTAATTTGGAAAGATGAACTTGTTTAACAGTGTCTGGCTTTAATTTAAAAAACTCCTTCAATTTTTCCTGAATTTCAACTGCTCTCACACTATCTTCATATAGTCGTTGTGACATAAAGATAGAGTCATGTATAATTAGGATAGAATCTCTATTTTGTTGTGCTTGAGCAAAATTGGAAAAGGATAATGCAATTATAAAAAATCCAAGGATAAAAGAGTTAATCGACTTCATTTGGCTTTTCTTTTTTAAAATAAACAGTCACATTAATGAGTAATAAAAGGATGGCAAAGAAGACAGAAGAACGACCTAGATAATCACCATACTTCACATAAAAAGTAAGTTCTGAATTGGCTTTCATTGTGTGTTTTCGAGCATCTTGAACCCAATAAGCGGTAGCTTCCGTCACATCGCCTCTTTGGTTGATAAAACAAGAGATTCCAGTATTGGCAGAGCGAGCCACACTTCTTCTGGTCTCTATGGCTCTGAGCCTTGAAAATGCCAAATGTTGTTGATGTCCTGGAGTGTTTCCCCACCATCCATCATTAGTAATAACCATCAGGATTTGTGCACCATTCTTAACAAACTCGGTCACAAATTCGCCATAAATACTCTCGTAACAAATCAATGGAGCGGCGCCTATTCCTTGGGAAGAATAGAATACTTTTCTTTCGGTATCATAGCCTAAACTTCCCGCAGTACCTCCCAAATTAAAAGCCATAAATTGCAGTGGTTTTAGTAAGCTTTTAAAAGGCATTTTCTCGGGACCGGGAACCAGTTTGCTTTTGTGATAGGTGTCTTCCACTTTTTGATGATTCATTATAATGGCTGTATTGTATTCATCATAGATTCCTCCATTCTCTGTTTCGCGAGAAGTACTGGTAGCTTCATCTAGAAAACGATAAGTACTGCCACCTATCACCATTTTTAAATTTGGAAATTCAGTCATGAAATTTTGTAGTCGAGGAATGGATATTCCTTTCTGCATTCTGGCACCTACTGTCATGGAAGGTTCTTGAATTCCTTCTTGAATGGCAGATTCTGGAGCTACCCAAAACTGAGTTTCCTGAGAGATTAAAGGAATAGATAGTTGAATCATTCTATCGATAACTTCCTGAGGAGGGCTTAGAAACTGCTCACTCCATGGATCCATATTGGGCTGTACCACTACAACTTCGGTGTCTGTTCCTTTTTCAGTATAAGTTTGATATTGGTAAATGGAGAAAAGTAAAGGAGTCAGAATGAGCAGGAAAATAGGGAAGGAAGAGAAAACGAGTTGACTGGCTCTTGGTTTATCCTCCAATAATTTTTTTAATAATTTGTAAATTAGGATGTTTATGATAAGTATCCACCAAGTACCACCAAATACACCAGTATACTCATACCATTGTATAGCATATGAATGATTGGCAAAAACATTACCTAAATTCAACCATGACCAGCTTAAATCCCAATCCAGATGTAGGTATTCAAAAGCCACCCAAAAAATCGGAAGCAAGAAAATGGCATTTCTATTATGATGAAAATACTTTTTCGAAAAGCTAAATACCACCCACACCAAACTCATAAATAGACTATTTAAAACAATGGCCATTATGGCTCCAAATATGGAGGAGTTCCATATCCACCAAGTACTTAGTGCATTCCAAGTAAATAGAGCAATATAGGTATACAGAAAAATATTTCGCAATGGCTTTTTAGATTCTTTGCTTAGTTGATCTTCGATAAAAAACAAAGGAATAAAAGCAATGAAAATAAGAAAAGGGAAGCCATGAGCAGGCCAAGCCAAGCTTAATAATACTCCGCTAATGATAGATAATAATAACTTAGATTTTAGCATATAAATAGAATTTGTGCTAATGATGATGCAATGGATAATTAGTATGAATGCAAAAATAAGCAAACCTAACGATATGAGTAGTAAAAAATTGGAGCGACAGGGCAAACTCGTACTTTTATTTTTCTTATTTTTTTACTGAAGCTAGCTTCGTGCGTTTAAAACACACTCTATGATGCTAATTTTTTCGCACGGAAAACATACTGATGTTACAATCAGTAGAACTTTTCGCGCTAGCCTTTTATCTTAGATCGCTCTGTTTTCTTGTATCTGTAGCTTTATTATTAAGTATGAGTTTGCCCTGATACTAATTAATAATCGAAATCAGGTTTAAAATACCCGAAGCTCAGTTTGGTGTTTTTCGAGGTCGAGCAAACGACTTTTGGTTACTAAGCTACCAGAATAGCTACTCAACTGTCCTCTTTTTGTTAATAATCGGTGGCAAGGGATAATGATTTCTATTGGGTTTTGTTGGGCAGCATAGGCAATGGCACCACTAGTTTTCTTGTTGCTTATTTGTTTTGCTAACTCGCCATATTCTTGGGTGTTTCCGTAGGGGATATCTAATAAGATCCTCCAAACCTTCTTTTGGAAGTCACTACCTTCAAGGTATAGCTTACCCGTAAACTCAACTTTAGTACCAGAAAAGTATGCTTTTAGTTGTTCAGAAAATTCATTATTTGAGTTTGATTTTTTATCAAAGGCCTCCTCAGAAAAGCTTAATCTGGATAATGCAAAATGATTAAAGCTAAGCTTCAAGATGCCCAATTCGGTTTTTAAAAAGGATTCGTTTTTGATGCTTTTTAGTATCCTAAAAGCTTCCGTGGTGTTTTTTGCTTTTAATACTTGAGGGGGAAGGTCATGATTGGTAATGCCTCCGCTTCCCTCAATGGCAATCACCGTTTTGTTGTTTTTTATAAAATGATTCAGCAGTTGTTGTGAGCCAGCTCCACCGCCAATTAATATTCCAGCATCGGCCATTTGACTTATTTGGCTATGTTTGGCATAGCTGTCTTTGGTGAGGTAAAGCTCCGACACTATTTTTTTATCACTTGGCTTTTTGTGTTTTTCTATGACACAAATAGTGGTGATGGGGAAATCTCTCACAACTTCAAATGCATGAGCAAATGTTCCTGTTACATTCCCTGCGATTAATGATATTCCTTGCTTTGCAGCTGTTCTTCCTACTAGGCTTGCTGTTTTGGCATTCTTTTTAGAGCATTCCTTGCCATATCCTAAAATGGCCAATCTGATTTGAGTGTTGATCATGGTCTTTCCTCCTTCAACAAATATAAAGAAAAAAGGCATAAAAAAAGCTGCTGAATTATTGAAATTCAGCAGCCTATACTTTTTGTTTTTTTTACTTAGTCTCAGCAAGAAGACTACCTTTTTTCTCAGTGGTTGATAAGAAAGCTTCGAGAACGAGGCTTAGTCTTTCTGAAAATCAAGGAGTCCCGATATTAATCATCAGGATGACTGTTTTCAGAAAGGCTATAACGATTTATCGGAGTTTTCTTGCAGCCACTACTTAGAATGGCATAAAAGTAATACCAACAGAAATAGGATAGGTTTCAGGTCCTTTGTTGGCTACAAATAATTTATTCAAACTATAGTAAGCATAGGCGTGAACCCATTTATAACCCACACGTGCTTGAACACCAAAACGAGTTGACTCTAGCTGATTCATGTCTTTTTGCTTCTCAGTGCTTCCATAACCTAAGGTACCATCCTCATCAAAAGCATCTCCTTTGATTTTGGTTTTAGAATCTATTAAGAATCCAAACTTCATACCTAAGGTAAAACGCATTTTGTTTTTAGTGACATAACGCATTTCAACAGGAATATCAATATAGGTAACGTTTACTTTCGATCTTTTTAATTTAACCCCAGAAGGAACAGGAGTAAAAGCAATAGAATCACTTTTTACATTAGGAACATAAGCGTTTTTAAGATAAAGGTTCTCTGAAGAAATTCCCAATCCACCTGCAAAACTAAATCCATTATCACCCATCAAATGATTGTACATCAAGAATACATTGGCACCTTGATTGATGGTTCTGGTTTTAATACCTGTAGGCATGTCCATCCAGATGCTGGTATACAAGTCGTAACCAACAGATATTTTTTTCATAGTAGTTTCAGCAACTGGTTGTGCAAATGCTCCAAAACCAATAATGGCTAAAAGTGAAAATATGACTGCTTTTTTCATAAGTTTATTTTGATATTTTTTCTTTGCTAAACTCTAACAACATTCATTAAAGCCAGCTTAGATTTCAAATACTAATTACAATTTATTTTCGGAATCATTTATAAATAATGATGTCCTAAGGTTTTATTATTTCAAATATTGGGGCAAATATACAAAATAATCATCCGAACCCTTGTTCATGATTTTAAGGAATAGGTGCTAAATAATGTTAATAATATAAGATTCAGAGGAAAAGGGGCTCTTTAATGGCCTATTCTTTTCTGAACATATCGGTGTTATCTATCTTCTGACCACTATATTGTTGTATTTCATCATGCATATAAGTCAACTCGATACCCACTTCTTTGAACATCTCCTCTGATTCGTCTCCAGCATGATATTTCCTTTCGCAAACCACTCTTTTTATTCCGCAATTGATAATGAGCATGGCACAAGTTCTGCAAGGAGTCATTCTGCAATAAAGCGTTCCGCCTTCTAGGGCAATTCCTCTTCCTGCTGCTTGGGTGATGGCGTTTTGCTCTGCATGTACTGTTCTTACACAATGTTGTGTAACATGGCCATCCTCATGAATGACTTTTTTAAATAAATGTCCAACATCATCACAATGGGCCAATCCTCTTGGAGAACCCACATAACCCGTCACCAAAATTTGCTTGTCTTTAGTAATCACGCAACCGCTCCTTCCTCTATCGCAAGTGGCTCTTTGGGCTACAGTATCGGCAAGCTGAATGAAATATTCATCCCACGATGGGCGAATGTGAACTTCAGTTTTATGTTTTTCAGACATATTATAGTTTTTCGATGATTTTTTCTGTTTGAATGATTAACTGATTTCTGTCTCCATTATTGTCAATAGAAAAATCGGCCATCTCAATACATTTTTTCAGATTTTGTTTGTTGGGATCGGTGCTGTTCATTTCCCTAGCTTCATTGGCTAGAAATGTTTCGTAGCTGATATGATCAGTCGCGGATGCTCTTAATTTAATTCTCTCGTAACGGACGGCAGCATCAGCATCAACAGCAAAAAGATAAAAACTCCCTTTTTCTCTTAACGAAGTGATTTCCCCAGGAGTTCTGATGCTTTCAATAATACAGTTTTTACCGCTCTCTAAAGCTTCAAAATATAATTGGTCGGTAACATAAGAAGGCGAATTTTGGGCTCTGAGTTCATTGGCCAAAGAAGTCATGCTATCGCGATTATTGGGCATTCCTCTTTTTTCCATTTCCTTTTGCAAATATCCACGTACTGAAAAATGCGTAAAGCCTTTTTCTTTGGTCAGGTATTTTACAATGCTACCTTTTCCAGCTCCTAAAGTTCCTGTAATTCCTATGATGATCATTTGCTTTCTTTTTTAATGTCTTTTAGCCATTTGGTCATGGTGATGGGTTTGTAATCAGAAAGCTTATTCATTAGCGTTTCAGTATTGCTATCCACCATTAAATTATCCAAATGCTCTTGTCTGATAAAGCCTTCGCCCACACCAAGCTCAAAAAAATTCACCAAATGCGAGAAATAGTCTTTCACATCTAATAATCCCATGGGCTTTTCGATAATATGCAATTGATCCAAAACCAATACCTCAGCCACTTCATCCAAAGTACCAAAACCACCTGGAAGCGCAATAAAAGCATCCGACATTTCTATCATAATGTCTTTTCTTTCGGCCATTGAATCTACGGCTATCATTTCGGTAAGCTCAGTATGGGCCACTTCTTTTTCGATGAGATGATGAGGCATTATGCCTATCACCTCTTTACCAGCAGCCAACATTTTGTCAGCCAATATTTTCATTAAACCCACATTGGCACCACCATAAACTAAGGTCATATCATGTTGGATTAAATAATCGGCTAATTCCTCCGCTTTCTGACGATATATAGGATCGGTTCCCATGCT
This sequence comes from Lentimicrobium sp. S6, assembly GCF_013166635.1. Lineage (NCBI taxonomy): Bacteria > Pseudomonadati > Bacteroidota > Bacteroidia > Bacteroidales > Lentimicrobiaceae > Lentimicrobium > Lentimicrobium sp. S6. The sequence goes on from NZ_JABKBZ010000001.1 coordinate 164,071, forward strand.
GGAACCACAAAAAACACATATTTTCTTCATGCTGCGAATTTAGGGAATATTTATATTGGCCTGTAGCTTTGTGAAAGTAATGGCGGATTAATTGTTTTTGAGTATTCCAAGTGCCTTGAGTACTTAGCGTGGTTCTGTCGCATTAATTAGTCAAAGGTAAAAGAATTTCTACTTTTACCACCAACAAAACCATAATTGATGTTCAAGCACCACCGATATCTCAGTATTATCATCCTTCAAGCAGTTTATTTCAAATTAAGGTTCACCTTAAGCTATAGGGATGTTGAGGAATTGCTTTCAATAGGAGGAGTAAAGGTTGACCACTCCACTATTCAAAGGTGGGTTTTTAAGTTTAGTCCTTTGATTGAAGCAAATATGCATCGAAGGAAACGGAAGGTCAATAATAGCTGGAGGATGGATGAAACTTATATCAAGGTAGGAGGCAAGGACCACTATTTATATAGGCTGTAGATAAATATGGAGATACCATTGATTTCCTGTTAACCAAGAGAAGAATGAAGGGTTCAGCACAGAAATTATTGAAAAAAGCCATTGGTAATAATGATATTCCAAGGGTTATTAATATTGATAAAAGCGGAGCAAATAAAGAAGGGATAAGGACAATCAATAGAAGGAATTTTAAGGAAATTAGATGGCGACAATGCAAGTATTTAAATAATATTGTGGAGCAAGACCATCGGAATATCAAGAGAAGAATAGCCATTAGTACTGGATTTAAAGAATTTGAATCCGCTCAAAGAACTCTAGCAGGAATAGAAACCGTATGTATCATTAAAAAGAATCAGATAGAAAACTCCAAGGCCACTGCTTTCAAAACATTTTATTCTTTAGCTGTATAATATTTAATTATATTTGATTTTTAAAACTATGGTTGGATTAATGCGACAGAACAGTAAAACAAGGTTTAAAGTTGAACGCCCTTTCGGAGGAATAAAAATTTGGTTTTTAGGAGGTGCTGCTAAATACAGAGGAATGAAAAAAATGCACACTCAAAATCTAATGGAGGCACTTTGTTACAATTTATATCGGAGTCCTAGGATAGTTGCGTCTAATAGTAAAATTTAAGGAGAAAATGTTCAAAAACCCAAAGTGTTTAACGCTTTGAAATGCAATTAATCGATAAAAAAATGAAAAATTAGGGTCATTGAAAGAATTATGGTGTTATGCAACGGTCTTAGTTTACTCTTGTAAATGAGGATTTTGAAGAAGATTCCAACGAAGAGATGAAGCAAAAGATAAGCACTAAATGAAATAAAAAAGAGCTCTTTGTAAAGCAAAGAACTCTTTTTTATTGAATGCCTAGAAAAATTTATAGTTGGTCGATTTCTTTATCAATGATATCAAAGGTATCAGTCGCAATCACCAATTCCTCATTAGTAGGAATCAACATAATCTTCACCTTAGAATCTGGTGTAGAAATAATAGTTTCTTTACCTCTTAAGTTGGTATTGATGTCTTTGTCTAATTCAGCACCCATAAACTCAAGTCCTAAAGTAGCCTCTTGACGTGTTACCCAGTCGTTTTCTCCAATACCACCAGTGAATACAATGGCATCCACTCCACCCATAGCGGCAGCATAAGCACCAATATATTTACGAACTCTGTATTGGTACATCTTAAGAGCCAATTGTGCTCTTTCGTGACCTTCTTCTCCAGCTATTTCCACATCTCTCATATCAGAAGAAACTCCACTTACTCCCAATACTCCACTAAACTTGTTAATCAAAGTACTAGCAGTTGGTAAGGTTAATTCTTCTTTCTTAATGATATGGAATAAAGCGCCAACATCTAAATCACCAGAACGTGTTCCCATCATTAAACCTTCAATAGGTGTCATTCCCATACTGGTATCTAAAGACTTTCCTTGCTTAACTGCAGCAATAGAGCCTCCATTACCGAGGTGGCATGTAATCACATTAACCTCCTCAGGTTTTTTGCCTAATAAAGCAGCAGCTTTTAAGGATACAAACTTATGGCTAGAGCCATGGAATCCGTAACGACGAACACCATGCTTTTCATACATAGAATATGGAACACCATATAAATAAGAAAAGTCAGGCATGGTTTGGTGGAAAGCAGTATCAAAAACACCAACCTGTTCAATTTCTGGTAGTAGAGCAGTGATGGCATAAATACCATCTAAGTTTGGAGGATTATGAAGAGGAGCTAAATCTATAGTTTCTTCTAATGCTTGAATAACTGCATCATTAATTCTAACAGAACCACCAAATTTTTCACCAGCATGAACCACACGGTGACCCACGCCTTTTAATTCGTCGAGGCTGCTCATACAGCCATATTTCTTACTTAAAAGAATGCCTAATAAATATTCGATACCTTGCTTATGGTCTATGATTTCACCAGGAATAGTGGCTTTTGTACCATCCTCCATTTCGTGCTTAATCAATGAACCTTTAAGACCGATTTTGTCTACCAAACCTTTGGCTATCACCCTTTGACTAGGCATGTCGAATAATTGATATTTTAAAGATGAACTTCCACAGTTCAATACAATAATTTTCATTTTCTTGGTTTTTTATGAAATGCGACCTAAATGCTGAATATCTCCTTTTTTTGGTGTGCGCTTGCCATTAGGATAAGAATAAAATCCTTCGCCCGACAAACGACCAACCATGCCTGCTCTTACCAATCTCTTAATGATTGGAGAAGGCTTGTATCTGATTTCACCAAACTCGCTATATAGATTGTCCATCCATTTCAATACCTTATCGAGGCCCATATTATCTGCCAATTCGAAAGGTCCAGTTTGATAACCTGTTGTATGTTTAATGGTTTTGTCGATATCAGGAACTGAAGCAACACCTTCTAAAAGGATGCTACAAGCTTCGTTGATTAATGGGACAATCATACGAGTACTGATATTACCAGGAGATTCTTGTACTTCAACCATTTCTTTACCTACCATTCTAATGAATTTAGTAATACAGTCGTAGCTTCTGTCATCTGTTTTGATGGTTCTTACCGCTTCTACTATTTTTACTTGATCTACTGGAAGAATAAAATGTAATCCCATGGCCCTTTCAGGGATGTCCAATACCTCAGAAATCTCAGAAATATTTAAGGTAGCTGTATTGGATACTATAGTTGTTTTTTCATCAACCACGGCTTCAATTTTCTTGAAAACATCTCTTCTAAGATCTAAGCTAGTTCCTTTTTTCTTAGAGTGAATGGTTTCGATAACAATATTACTGCCTTTAAGGATAGAGAAGTCGCTTGAGCCTTGAATACGGCTTAGCATAGCCCTTTTTTCTCCTGCGGTTAAACCCCAACGGTTAATTTTTTCATCCAATTGCTTATCTAGAGCGTCAAAAATCTGTTGAACTCTCTCTTCGCTAACATCCACGAAAACTACGTCGATCCCGGCTTTGCTTACAAGACGAATAATTTGTTGTCCGGTGGTTCCGGCTCCAACAACTCCAACCTTTTGAAGGCTTCCTTCTTGTACAATTTTTTTGCCTAATGCAAAATCTGCTAATGTTTCAGCCATTGAAATATATTTATATGTTTTTTTATGTGTTTATTAAAACTTGTCTGCCGCTTGTAGAGAGGTAATCGCAATCATATTGATGATATCATCAGCTGAGCAACCTCTACTTAAATCGTTGATTGGTGCTGCCATTCCTTGCAATACTGGACCTACTGCCTCTGCCCCAGCTAAACGTTGCACTAATTTATAGGCTATGTTTCCAACTTCAAGAGTTGGGAAAACCAATACATTTGCTCGTCCAGCTATTTCGCTATCCGGAGCTTTTTTACTTCCAATACCAGGAATGATAGCTGCATCTGCTTGTAATTCGCCATCGATTTTAAATTCTGGAGCCATCTTTTGTGCAATGGCTGTAGCTTCTACTACTTTGTCTACCATTTCGTGCTTGGCGCTTCCCTTGGTAGAAAAACTTAAAAGAGCTACGCGAGGCTCTAAACCTGCAATAGCCTTGGTGGTACGAGCACTAGCCACAGCAATTTCTGCTAATTCGCTTGCAGTAGGATTAGGATGAACAGCACAATCAGCAAAAGTGATAATACCATTGTCTCCTATTTCTTTATTTTCGAAAACCATAAAGAAAGCACCACTCACTACAGAAATACCAGGTAAGGTTTTTACAATTTGAAAGGCAGGACGTAAAACATCGCCAGTTGAATTTTCAGCACCAGCTACTTCTCCATCTGCTTTACCATTTTTAACCAATAGTGTAGCTAGGTATAGAGGATTTCGAACTAGTTTTTCAGCTTCTTCTCTGCTTTTAATCTTCTTTCCTCTGATTTCTAATAGTAAATCAACATACTCTTCAAAAGCATCAAAGTTATTAGGATTGATAATTTGAGCTTTTTCAAGATTTGTTAAGTCATATTTCTGGGCTAATTCTCTAATTTCAGTTGGATTTCCAATTAGAATAATTTCGGCAATTTGATGAGCAATAGCATAATCAGCTGCTTTTAAAGTTCTTTCTTCATTGCCTTCTGGAAGTACAATTTTTTGGATGTTCTTTTTGGCTTCTTCTCTAAGCCCTTCAATAAAATTCATAATATGGTTTGTTTAAGTCCTAATACATTAATAATTAAGTATTTATAACTATGTTGAATCGTCGGCAAAGATAGGAATAAAAGAAAGATATAGATTCCTCAAAAATCAAAAAAAATGGCTGATTACTTAATTTAGAATTGTTCTTTCAAAAATATTTATAAAACCATAGACAACCTTTTATTTTAAACTGGGGTCTAAGCTACAAATACTTCAATTCATTTTGTAGTATTCGCATAAACCATTGAATATAACATATTGAAAGCGAAAGAGAATCACACAAACTCTCTTTCAGATGCATTTGCACAACATGCATCTATTAGTTAACCAATAAATGTTATTATCCTGTAGGATTTTTCCTATGGGATTTTTTTTGTACTGTTGTGTTTCCTTTCTAGTTATTTTTGCAATCGAATGGGAAACATCAATCTTTTTAACAATCACAGTTCGGAGGAATTCAAAAAGCTGAGTTTGCAGCTGTTTCAGAAGCAATATCAGCAAATTCCAGTGTATCGATCCTTTGTGGATGCTTTGAAAATAAAGCCACAACAGGTAGGGAAATTAGCCGATATTCCATTTATGCCCATAGAGTTTTTTAAAGATTATAAGGTTTTAGCGAAGAACGAGAAGACCGAGTTATTGTTTAAAAGCTCTGGGACAACGGGAATGCAGAGAAGTCAGCATTTTGTAAAATCGGCTAAAGTGTATAAAGAGAGCTTTATAAAAGGTTTTGAGTATTTCTATGGCCCAATTACCAACTATATTTTCCTAGCCCTACTTCCGAGTTATTTAGAGAATGGAGATAGCAGTTTGGTTTATATGGCTGACCATCTGATTGAGCTTTCAAAGAGTGAAGATAGTGGATTCTATCTAAACGATTATTCAAAAATAATAGAAAAACTTCATCAACTGAAAAGCAGTCCTAAAAAAGTCATGCTCTTGGGTGTGAGTTATGCTCTTTTAGATCTGGTGGAAATGCAAGACTTCGATTGCCCAAATCTAACCATCATGGAAACCGGAGGAATGAAAGGAAGAAGGAAGGAAATGGTAAGGGAAGAGTTACACGAGATAATTAGGAAGGGTTTTGGAGTAGAGAAAATACATTCAGAGTATGGTATGACGGAGTTACTGAGTCAAGCTTATAGCAAAGGCGATGGTATTTTCAGTTGTCCACCTTGGATGAAAATCATGATTAGAGATGTGAATGACCCGCTCAGCCTTTTGGAGGAGGGTAAAAGTGGCGCTATCAATATTATTGATTTAGCCAATATACATTCTGTCAGCTTTCTAGCCACACAAGATTTAGGTAAAATAACCGCTCCCAACGAATTTCAGATACTAGGTCGTTTTGACAATAGCGATATTCGAGGTTGTAATTTATTAATTGCTTAGGTTTCTTCCTCATTAAATCATCACGATTAATATGGAATCTCAGTTATGAGTTACCAAAACACCTGTCATTCCGATGCGCAGCGAGGAATCTTTAATAATTAATAGGACGCTATTGTTTTTTCATAAATAAAAGAACCCACCTTTATTAAAAGATGGGCCCCAATTTACTTCTCCACTTAAAATATTTTATTCAAATTTTCTGCCATCCCCAGCTTGAAAAGCATATTTCATATTGATAAAACCAGAAGCTCCACCTTCGCTATAATATCCTTTAATCCAAACTTTTGCATATTTGCCATTGGCAGTTTTTATCACATAAACATGATCGTTGGCTTCATAGCTAGGACCTTGGTTTCCGTGAGTCATCTCAATACATCCTTTAAAAGCGTCGTTACCAGTAGAGGTCATATATTCCACTCCTTGACCAGTAAAGGCTTCCACTATTAAAATAGTATCATCCACAATATAACCTGTTTCATTAGCTTCTAGAACTGAAGTAAAGTCTACTTCGCCAGCATCATAAGCACCACCTTGTCCACTCCCAGACTCACCGCCATTGGTTCTTACATTATAACGATTAAAAGCAATATCCCAAGTTAAAGAAGTGTTGTGATTTGTTGAGTCTACTTCTTTTCCTTCTTCGAATGAATAGTAAATCCAATCGTTTCCATAATCAGTTTTTCTACTTAAAATAACATCCCCTGTTTTTAAATCTCCTGATTGAGGTGTTACTTGCTCATCTTCATCTTTTGTACAAGAAGTGTTCACCATCACTAAGCTAATTAAAGCTATAAATACTAATTTAAAATTTTTCATTGTTTTGTTGTTTTTGATTGATTTTTATTTGTCTGTTTTATTATTTCTGAATGAGAGAACGAAATTCTCTATATAAATGGTCGACCTTTAAATTAAGGCTGATATAGCCTCTTCGCCCAGGTGAAAGGCTACTATTATTGCTAACGATTGGAGCTTTATAGTCAAAGATATTATCTACCCCAATAACTAAGTAAATACCATTATGAAAGCTTTGAGAGATGGTGAATTTCCACATAGAGAAAGGATCGTAATGGGCTAAATAGGAACCAACTTCCTGTTGTCCATTTACTTCAATATCGTCTAACTCATAATAGTCTTTTGCTCCCGTAAACTTTCCTGTGAGATTGACCTTTAGCTGATAAATTCGCTTGGTTAAGGTGTATTCAAACCTGATGTTTCCACTATGTGGTGATATGGCAGATATACTCTTATTATTCATTTCTTGTGAATCTTTGATATAGCTATATCCACCAGAAATAAAGAAATTTCTCTTAATATTATATTTAAACAAAACTTCTAGTCCATGCATTTGGGATTTGTCGATATTGGTATAATTATATACTTGTTTACCATATTCATCAAAAGACCAATAGCCACCTATTTTGTTTTTAAACCAGTTCTGATAAAAATTTGCGCTAATGTTGAAAACAGAACGTGTATATTCTGCTGAAAAGGAGAGGTAATTATTGGTTTCTGGGATTAGATTTTCATTTCCTTTAATATCGAACATGCCTAACATAGACCAATCCATATACAGTTCTTTAAGTGTGGGGGAGCGGAATCCCATAGCATAATTCGCTCTAAAAGTCACAGGAATCAGTTTATACATCATAGATAGTTTTGGAGTGAGATGAGTGCCATATGTACTGTGGTGGTCCATCCTAAATCCTCCAATCATATTCCATTTTGAGTTTATCTGATAATCATCTTGTGCATAGGCAATGATGGTATTTGAGGATTTACTAACTAATGAATCAATAGCACTTGAAAACATCATTGTGGCCAGTTCTTCAGCCAGATCTTCTAATCCTACAGTTAAAAAGTGCTGTTCATTGATACGCTGATTAAGAATAGCTTTTGGATTATAAAAATGATGATTATATAGTTTGTTCTTCCAATCTATTCTTTCATTTACTTCATACTTATGATACGTATCATCATTATAAGAGAGCTCTAAGTTAGATAGTTCAGAAAAACTAAAAATAGATTTTAATCCGAAATTAAAATCCTCATATCCATCATAAATATTGTCTTTTTTAAAATCGTAGATATTATGTTTATAGTAATTAGCATTTGCTCTCATCCGCCACTTATCAGTCACTTGGTACTCGAATAATTGTGAAATACTATAGTCTTCATTTCCGGGGATATGCATGGTCGGTAGTTCTACTCCTTTTAAATCATGATCTACATAATCCTTATGTAATGAATCACTACTAGTTAAAATATAAGCATCGGAGCTTTTAATATTAAAATTAGTCTTGGACATGAATTTATTCAAGTTGAAACCTAAAGTACCATGAAGATTTAAATTGGGTAGATCTAATTTGCTTTTATAGAAGTAGAAGTCGTCATTAGATTTTAAATCTGGATAGCTTGTCTGATTCATCTCCCCATACTTGCCACCTAAACTAAATTCAACTTTGTTATTGGGTTTTTTAGTGATGATATTGATAACACCTCCCATAGCTTGAGAACCATATAATGCAGAGGAGGCTCCTTTTACTATTTCTACGCGTTCCACATCGTTCATATTAATTCTGCTATAATCAACATTTCCCTCTGTTTCTCCAGCCATTCTTTCACCATCTATTAAAAAAAGAACGTAGTTGGCATCTAAGCCTTGTATTTTAATATCTGCTCCATAACCAGCCTGATGAATTTCTACACCAGGGACTTCATCCTCTAGTAAAGATCCTATTTCTGTGATTCCTCTACTTTCAATTTCTTCTGCTAATAATAGCTGTGTGATTACTGGAACGTCTTTTAGTTTTTTAGAAGTTCGAGTTGCGGTCACAACTACTTGATCGAGGTTCATGAGGTCAGTACTTAATTTGTATTTCTTATCCTCTCCAGGTAAAATGGTATCTAGAACAGTTTTATAGCCAGTAAAGGATATGACGATGATGCTCTTTTCAGATACACTATTATCGGATTTGCCTTCTAAAGAAGTAATGGAATAGGATTTCTTTTTTGTTTGTATGGACTCGAAGCTCAAATGAGCATAAGGAATGGGTTTTAGAGTTTCGATATCAACAATTTCAATCGTGCTTTGTGCTATTCCCTGTAGAGCAACTAGTAATATAGTTGAGCTCAACAAAAATGCAATAATGCTTTTCATAGTGTTATTTTATTAACAATAATTTATCAGGTAATACTTCTGATGGTCCGTGACCTAAGAATGATGGTTTTATTGGTCCATTTTCTAGCACAGAGATTTCTTAAGGACTAAGAAATTGATCTTTTAATATTTTGGGTATACAAACCTATCACTTGATACCAAATTGGTATTCAGAAGGGGTTTCAGGAATATTAAAAGATCTAATAAACTAAAGGATGGCTGGGGGTCCCCGCAAGCATCGGGTGTCTATGTATACCTGTTTGGCAGGTGTAGAAACATTTAGACTAGTCAATAAAGTATAAGCGGTATGTATATTTTTATTAATACTAGTTTCTGAAGCAAAAACATTAGAATGAAAATCTATTTTTAAACCAATGGTAGTATCTTTTTTGGAGAAGGTTTTATTCTCAGTTTTAATAAATGCTAAACTTTCAAATACATGGTCTCCATGCATTCTCTCCACGTGAAACTGAATAATAGAGGCAAAGGAAACCCAGAGAATTGCAAAAGCAATCACTAAATTAAAACCATTCTGTTTCCTCTGTTTATTCATGAAGCTAAATAGCAACAAAAATTCTGTTATTTAAGTAACAGAACACCAATATCTTTCTTATTTAATTTTGTTATAAATTAGGAAATGGTCCGAGTGAAATTCTTAAATGATAAAACTAAATGGTCAAAATAGAGCAATAAAATACTGTCTTTTTATTTATTGGCAAGCTATTTCATATGATGGTCAATGGCTGAGAAAAAATGTCCATTGGGGCCGTCATCACCTATTAAAGCAGGCGCTAATGCACCGGGTAAAACTGCTTCTACAGGATGGTCAGCAAATTCTCCACCTAAATCTGTACGTAGCCAGCCTGGATCAAGAGTGTTGATTTTAACAGCGGTGTCTTTCAGTTTTGAGGCAATATCGTCAGTAAGTTTATTTACTGCCCACTTGGAGGCACCGTATGGAGCCAATTCAGGTTCATCTTTAATTCCAGAAGTCAGATTAATCACACGCCCAAAGTTTTGTTCCATCATATCTGGGATAAAAGCTGCACAAAGGCTATACATGGCCATCACATTTACCGTGAAGGATGCAGACCATTCTTCCCAGCTGTGCTTCCAAAAGTCTTGATGATAAGGACTCATGATGGCAGCATTATTATACAAGATATCTACTTTTACATTCAAATTCTTTACCTGCTTAATGATATTTTTCACCTGCGACTCCTCCGACAATTCACCATAAACTATATCAACCTTTATGGGATACCTTTTCAAAAGTTCTAGACTTGTTTTGCAGCTGTCTTTTTTTCTTCCATGAAGAATAATGTGACATCCTTTTTTTGCTAATCCTAGAGCGATTTGTTGTCCGACACCTCTACTGGAGCCAGTAATGAGGGCTGTTTTACCCTCGATATTTATCATTGAATACATCTTGTTTAGTTTTATGGGTTATTTTCTATTCTCTTGAAGATAGGCTAAAACATAAACTGCAGGAGCATTCCAGTTGATACAAACTTCGTTAGAGGCATAAGAAGCTTCCACATCCATATAAGATTTTGCTGAAAATTCTGAAGTATAGGACACCTGTGATTTATCTTGACGGTGAGCGTTTGGTCCACCTATGATAAAACCAGGAATAGGATCTTCAATGCCATCGGCACCACTAGGTCTGTGGTGAGGGAACATCACTCTTTTAGAACCAAAACCAGTTAAGAAACAATAGGCTGTTGCATTCTTTCCGTAGATATAGTCGTTGATTTGCTCTGCACCAATCAAATATTTCTCCTCTCCAGAAATTCTATGGGCCACACATAAAATCATAGCTTGATTGAGTACATCGCTATTAGAACCCCATTCGTATCTTTCCAAGGCGACTTGATATGGATTTTCTTTTATTTGAGCTAAAATACCATCCGCTAATTTCAAATGACTTTGTTTTAATTCTTGTGCGAGTTCTAGGTTTATCAAATCTGTGTTTTCCAATAAAGAGTGAAAAGCATTATTTCTAATAAAAAACTTCCAAGAATTAGTAAGCTGGTGTTGGTATTCTTGAGGGTATTCTAAAATATAATTTAAATATTTTTGGTCTTTTGTAGTAATGAATAATTCACTTGCAGCCCAATAAAAGTCATCTTCAAATATATCATCATCGTAAGGGCCTGTACTCACATCTTCAGGATTGCTATAAGCTATATCATTATTAGCCATGGCCCATTTCCAGGCTTTTTTTGAGGAGGCTAAAGCTTTTGAGGACCATTCGGGATCAATAGTTTGGTAGAGACGAGAAGCTTGAGCCAAAACAGCAGCAAAGTTTAATGTAGCATCAGTTCCTTTTCCTATAATCATGCGCTCTAGGTCATAGTTCTCAGGCATAATGAAACCGCTAAAACCTTTTGCCGTTAGTTTATGATAAACGCCGCCATCCTTATCTTGCATAGTACTGATCCAGTCTAACTCGTATTTTAACTCGTCCATTAAATCACTTACTGAATTTCCACTCTCAGGAATATTCAAGGCTCCATCTTTAATGGCTTCGGGATATTGCTCCACTAAATATAACATTTGCCCAGTTGATAAAGCAGCATTTACAATATATTTACCATAATCTCCTGCATCGTACCATCCTCCTGGAGAGTTTAATGTTCCTTCACTTCTTCCACTTGAAGGGTGATAAGTACAATTGTCATCTGGATGCCCAGCTGCTCTTGCGAATTCACCTCCGTGTTTTTCAACAATAGCCATGGAAGCTCTTTGAAAATAATAGCTTTTAATAGCAGAATGGAGCGCTTCTTGGTAAAGGTTTTCCTTTATTTCAAAAGGATATGATGCTAATTCATCATCTATCAGAATAGTATAATTCCCAGGTGTTTTAAATTCGGAAAAATCTCCCATCATTACTTTTTCACCCGATGCCTGCCATGTGCCTTTATGGATTAGCTTTCCTGAGAAAACTACTTCTTTTTGGGCATTGAGAAGTTCGAAGCTTTCACCTTCAATATCAGCCAAAACAAATTCCTTAACAGAATGAGGATAATATCCTATCTGATTTATTCTGATGGCATCAGATATGTTAGTTTTATTGGGCTTTGGGCCATTGCAAGAAAAAAGTGCAAACGCAAGAATAAGGCTTAGAAAAATAGTCTTTTTCATAGTATCGTATTTAGTGTCATTAGTTTTGTAGTTCGCTTATTTCTCATAAGAGATTAAGTTGGTCAAATTTACAATAAATACTAAAACCCCTTGCCTTTTCTGTTGATTTATTTATCTAAGTGATACTATATATGAGTTTTATGAAATTAAATTTAGGAGAAGTGTGATTTTGAGAAGCGCCATATTAAAAGATAAAGTAAGCCGATGGAAAGCCCAAAACCAATTATAATAGGCATTAGAATCATTTCTCCCAAAGCCATACTGTTCAGAGTTTCAAAAACCCAATAAGTAGGAATAATAGCAAAAGCCCAAGCGCAGCATGGAATAAAAAAACCAACCAAGGGTATAGAAACCAATAGATTCATAAGCTTAAACCAAGTCATTCCTTCCATTTTATTCTTTGAGAACAAAGTCACAGAAAGGCTGAGAAGAGGAGCAAATAAGCCGCAAAGTAGGGAAAACAAAATAGCATCCTCTATTTTAAAGATATAGAAGGATTGTACTTGGAGGAGTAGAAAGGTGACAAGCGCAGAGAGAGTAAATGGAATCACTTGTCGGCTTGCGATAAAACCCATTTTTGAAACGGGTAATACCCCGTAAACTTTAGCCACTTGTATGTCTTTTTCATGGATAAGAACCATGCTATATATAAAGCCAAACATGGTGCTGGTTTGTAAACTGGCCCCCATCAATATATAGGAAGCATAATGCTGAACAATAGGGTATTCCTCAATAAGAGCAGGCAATCCAAATAGCACCATAGCTATAATCAATAGTGGCATAGCTAAGAATATACGTAAACTGGAATCACGAAATATCAGCTTAAAATCTGTGATGGAAAGTAAAAGGAGATTTTTCATTTAGCTTGCTTTTATAATTCGTTTCACAAAGGTTCTATAAACCACAAAATAGAGGAGGGGTATCCAGATGATGCTAGAAAGATAAGCCCAGATTATTGGCCATATTTCAGTTTGAGTATCAAAAGAAAAAACAGTTAGGTCAAGTGGTCCTTGAATGGGAGAAAACTGGAATAAGGAAATATCGCTTAGACCAAAATAATTGAATAAAGGAAGACTGAATGTTAACATGAGTGGGATAGATCTAAGCATAAAGCTTAAGAATTCGGTCGTAAAGCTCACCACAAATAAACCCAGCAAACTGAATATGATGCAAGTAAAAAATACTCCAGCCGAAAAATGCAACCACTGAACATCAAAACCCAGGATAGCCAATGTCATTCCGCTGGCACAAGCCCAACCCACTATAGAAAGTGCTATGATTTTAGAGAGTAAATAATGATGATAAGAAACAGGTGTCACGAATAAAGCAGGCAATACATTTTCGTTATGTTCCATAATCACACTTAAACCTATAAAGAATAACCCAATAATAGCTGGATCAATGTAAATTAGTAGCGTTAAAAAGGGTTCTACATTTGGTAGATCTTTAATCAAATAGAAGATGAGCGCATAAATGGCTGTAACAGCAATGCTAATGGCAATCAGGTTGTTCTTATATAAAATGACAAATTGCCAACGGATTTGAGTGATAAAGCTCTTCATTATTTTAAGTTTTTGCCCGTTATTTTTATAAAAACCTCCTCTAAACTTGCTTCTTGAGTGTGTATTCTCAGAATTTCTTTTTCCTTTATAAACTTACCGAATTCCAAATTCTCTCCCAATTTAGTCAAAGGGAATTCTGCATTCTTTCCATTTTTCAATTCTACCTTTACCAGGTCCCTACCGTGTTGGAGTTTTAGATCTGCCGGTTTTTCGGTGATGATGATTTCTCCATCTACAATAAATGAAACCCTATCACAGAGTTCATCAGCAGTGGCCATATCGTGAGTGGTGATGAAAATGGTTTTACCTAGATTTTTTAAGCTGAGGATATGTTGTTTGATGGTTTGTGCATTTATTGGATCTAAACCCGAAGTAGGTTCATCGAAAAACAAGATATTCGGATTATGCATAATGGCTCTCACATAATTCAATCGCATTTTCATTCCTTTTGAATAGGAATCTACTGGCTTGTTCGCTTCTTTTTCTAATCCAACAATTTCTAATAAGGAGTTTAGGTTCTGCACTTTTTTGGAGGAATAAAAGGCGGAAAATAATTGAAGATTCTCCAAAGCAGTGAGTTTTCCGTAATGATTGGGCAATTCAAAACCCACTCCAATATCTTGAAAATAATCGCGACCCCATTCTTTTAAATCTTTATTGTCGATACTGATTTCCCCATTATAATTACCAATGATTTTATAGAGGATCTTCTGACAAGTACTTTTTCCAGCGCCACTTGGCCCAAGAAAACCAAATATTTCTCCTTTTTCTATTTCAAAATTTAGCCCTTTTAGAGTTGGAGTTTCTCCTTTTGGATAGCTATAATCTAGGTTTTTGACTTTGATCATGATTTGTTGAATGAAGGTTTTAGTAAAATAATATAGGCATCAATGGATTTTAATAAGGACTCTTGGGTTCCTTGCAATAAGGGGAGTTCCTGATCTAAATTCTTGCCCACATCAACCTGATGTATTCTCTCCATATACTCACCAATACTAATACTGATGGTATATAGAAAGTGAGCCATTGATAATAAAGGCACATCGTTTCTAAAATGCCCCTCCTCTATTTCTTTTTTAATCATGGCTTGCATCATGACTAATGCTTTTTCTTTCCAGCTTTTAGCCAATTCTTTTATAGCTGTTGAACTTGTTAGGAAGTTGATGTGGTAGAGGAAACGGCTTTGAAGAGGATGTTCTTCATCAAATTTAATTCCTTGAACATAAAGTTCGCGATAATAGCTCCAAAAATCGGGATAGTTGGCTCTGTTTAGATGCATGATGTATTGCATCTTGGTTTGTTCGCTTTCTTCCTTGAGATAAAGAAACAGATCTAGTTTGTCTTCAAAATATTGATAAATGCTTCCTTTGGCAATTCCAAGCTTCTTGACAACAGCTGTTATAGAAGCATCCTCATAAGAGTGATGACTAAATTCGAATAAGAATGCCTGAATGATGGCCTCTTTTTTCTCTTCTTTGAGTTTGAAAAATGTTTGTTTCGGCATGAATGTGACTTGGTGGTCACAAATGTATATTAATTTTTAATACAAAATGATTATGTGGTCATGTCTTTTTGCCACGAATGCCCGAATGGAATCTTAAATGAGTTATAATATTTCACGAATTTTTAATTACTAACTCCTGGTAGTGGAATTTTACACGCAAACTTGAGCTAGCTGGAAGTAGTATTTTCTTGTCTACTAAATTTAAATACTGAATTCAATCAAAATTTATCTTTATATCACCTTCTCTTAGAAGTTCAGCTTCTCCAAAATCATGAAATAAAATAATACTCTTATTTTCTGGTATCTCATCTGAATTTACATATTTAGTTATATGCAATTTATTATTCTTTTTCTTAATTAACAAACCAGGATCTGTACCTGAAATAAAACCTTTTGTTTTAGGATAAAGTTTTTTCAAAATAACAGTTTCACCATCATTGTCTATTGGTTTCAAAGTAAAACCACTGATATCATATGGTTTAATTCCACTATAAAATACAAATACTATTAATTCATCATTATAATGACAAAAGTATTCAGGCATTACTAGATCAAAATAAGATTCATTTCGTATTACACCCATTGTAAAGCAAGTATCTTTGGAATCATCATCTAATGAATGATATGCTGAAATAACAAACACGCTATATGAGTAAAAAAAAGGTCCACTGTTTTTGTCTTCTTCAATAAAATCATCGAGAACCTCTGAGATGTTTTTACCTGTAATACTAGAGCTGGTATTTTGAGCTACAATAATAGTTGTAAGCATTAGTAAAATTATTAGAAGTCTTGGTTTCATTTTATTTTTATCAGTTTTATCTTTGCGAATCAACCTAGCTAGTGTGGGATTCATCTGTAAATAGGGAATTATAATATATCTATAGCACTAATAGATTCATTTCTTAGCGTCCTTCGCGATTAATCTTAGCGTTCTCTGCGTGGAATTTTTATATGATTCTATTATTCTTCATCAACTGCTAGATTATTCGTGTAATCGCAGTAAAAAAGGTTAGAAATTTATTCGTGAATTTGTGGCCAAACTTCTAATACTCTAAAATTACTTCTTAACTTTCTGAGGAGGAATAATCCCATCATGAAGTAATTCCAAATACAGTTCTTCTACTTGCGCTTTGGCCCAAGGAGTTCTTCGTAGAAACTTTAGGCAGGAGCCAAAAGAGGGTTCAAATTGAAAGCAATTTATTTTGACTCTTGTAGCCATCATTTCCCAGCCATAATGCTCCTCCATATGTGCTAACATGTCTTTTAGCCTCACTCCGTGAAGTGGATTATTGGGTTGTTCTTCTTTTTGGCCTTCGTTCTTTTTCATGTTGGTCTCAAATTATCCGCAAATATGGTGTAATTCATCCAATAAACGGGTCTGTTTTTTAATAGGTAAATTTAGAGGAGTTAGTAGATCCTGGTTTTTCAACAACTGCTCACAGCTTATAATATCTTTGTCCATTAAACTCAGTTTTTCTTTCTTGGTGAGCTGAGTAAGAACAGTAATTGGGAATACCTTCACTCGTTCTATCATGTCTTTTAAACCATGGCCTTGAGGATAATCCCAGGCTAGGAGCTTCATACCACTGCAATTCCCATACTTTATGGAATCTGGCGAAAAGCGAGTGTTAGTTACCACCCATGCTTTAAAAGAAAGGCCTTCAAATTCGGGCATTTGTTCTCGCTTTCTGATGATGTCATTCACACGGGAACGCACATATAAGGGAACTTGTATGCTCACCGTTTTTCCTTGGTCTTTATGGTATTTGCATTCCATAATATGCTGAATATGTTTCTTGGTAGCTACCACATCCATCTCATGAGACAAACAGTGGCCATTAACCACCACGCCAACTTCTATTTCATATCCTTGCTTGGCAAAAAGCTGACCCATATATTGCTCAAAGGGATAGCCAGTTGGACCTAACTCAAAAATCGCCTTTTTGAGTTTGTAACGCATGGCTGAACTACCCTTGTCACGCTTGAGTAGTGAGAAAGCTCGAGAATATATTTTCTTAGTGGTGACGCCATCATAAACCCAATTTTCAATATCATGAACTACACGCATGATAGATTTTCTGTCGGCTCCCGAATTATGCAAAGAGCGTTCGAGTTTGGAAATCTCGAATATTTCCTCATCTCCAGAAGCTTTTCTGATGATGATATTTTTATGAAGGATTGTATTGGTCATATCTACAAATTTAGAATCCTCTTTACCCAAATAAAATTAGAAAAAGAGGATTCCAAAAGTACGAAATCTTATGCTTTATTATTTCACTAATAATTTTTCGGTATTACTAAAATTTGTTGCTTCTATCTTTACAAAATATAAGCCTTGAGATAAACCCTCTAGAGGAAGCTCAATTTGAAAAATTCCACTGGTCATTTCACCTTGATGTAATGTAGAAATAGTTTGTCCCATATTGTTAAGAAGGCTAACTTCTGTATATTGATTTTGTTCTAGATAAAAATTAATTCGAGCATTAGATATGGCAGGGTTTGGAAAGATTTCAATCTTCCCATTTTCAGTTTTTGGCATTTCAACGGTAGATGTATTCAATATAGGAGAACACATAGATGCTAAGCTACCAATACATAGTTTCGATGCTTCAAAGAAATAATCCATGTTCAAAATAGCAATTCTATCTTGCTCTGTATGATAATAAGGATTAAAATCACCACCATAATATTCTTCTATAATTAGAACCGCTGCATAGTCATTATTCCAAAAACTAGCATGGTCAGAATATACTGTTCCTGGCAATTCAAGAACGGGAACGATATCTAGTTCATAGATGTCATTTATTTCCACAATATAATCAGCCAATTGAGTAGAATTTGCAGTGTTAGAAGTATGAATTTCAAGTACCATATCCTCATCTTGATCCCAGGAAATCATATCCATATTGATAACGGAGTGAATGACATCTCCATTTGAAGCTGCTCTTGCTGCATAATCAGCACTACCGATTAAACCAATTTCTTCTTCATCCCAAAGTGCATAAATAATAGAATATTCAAACTCCATAGTACTTAAGATACGAGCAGCTTCAATAACAGCAGCAGTTCCACTAGCATTATCATCAGCACAGTAATAATCTACTGCATCGTAATGGCCACAAATCATATAATACTCGTCAGGATAAACTGTTCCTGGTTGCACTGCATAAACATTAATACCATCCAAACTATAGGCATCCCAAGTCGTTTCTAAACCTAGAGATTCTAAAGATTCGAAGATATATTGGGCAGCAAGGTTATTTCCCCAATTGCTCACTCTGTGTTCTATTGTTGTTGTTTCGCCATTTACAATGACTTCATCTTCACCACTTAGGTTCCTCATTTGATAGATAAGAGAATCTAAATTTACAGTATTGATGACGTTTTCAATCTGAGAGTCATGGCTTTGAGCAAAAGAAAAAAGGCCTGTAAAAAGGCAGATCAATAAAAAGGAAATGTGTTTCATGGTAGGTGTGTTTTGTGAATTTTCTAAAAAATAAGCAGGTGCTAAGATAAAAAAGAAAATCTTTAAGCACTGTACAATGACCAATATATCAGTAATTTGGAAAAATTCTAAGCAAGCATGATATTAATCCTATTCTTATGGATTATGTTGCTGCCTAATAAACGAAGCAATCCAGTTTTCAACTTCTTCATGTTGTTCAATAGAAGCACCAATAAAAGCATGATCCATGTTTTTAATTTCATGGTATTCATAGTTTAAGTGCCTTTCATCAAGCTTAGTTATCAGAACACTTGACTGCTGAAGAGGTACTATTCTATCTTGATTACCATGGATGATGAGTAGTGGAGGTATTTGGGGATGAAGATAGCTTATTGGAGAATATCGAGTTGTGAAAGCCTTGGTTTTTAGGCTGTCTGCTTTTGGGTTAAAACCAAATAATTGTTCGGGAATATTGATGCAAGCTTGTAGTCTTTCTGGAGCTTTTTCTATTAAAGAAGTGATGCTATCCACCAAAGTTGTCTCATATAAACTTTCCAAATGAGTAGGGCCATAAACATCTACTACATAATCAAGCTTGATTTCCGATTTAGAACTGGGAGAAAAATCATTAACATTGGAAAAGGCCACCATCAGAGCAATATGAGCTCCTGCAGACTCCCCAAAAACACCCACATTTTCTAAATCAAACTGATACTTATCAGCATGAGTTTCTACCCATTTTATGGCGTCAAAAGCGTCGATAATGCAAGCTGGAAAAGGAGATTGTTCTCGGCTTGCTAAGGTGTAATTTGCACTCACAATAGCATATCCGTTTTCTCGCAACTGGTTGATGGTTCCATTAAATCTATTGATATTGATGGCCTCTTTGGCTCCGCCTATCCAAGCACCACCATGATAGAATATTACAACTGGATGGTTTTGATAAACCTCCTGTGTAGGCATATAGATATCCAAATTCAGGTTAGCTTTATAATTCACCTGACGAAATACCTCACCTTTAATAATAGGGGCTTCATTGTAAATAAAGAAATAGGAAAAGCCTCCTGCGATAATCAAGAAAAAAGACAGGAGGATGAAAACAAAATTTCTCAGCTTCTTATTCATGAAAATTAGTTTTAAAATAGACTAATGTGCATCCAACCAATTTTCACCTGTATTCATATCCACAACTACTGGTACTTTGAGTTTTAGTGCTTCTCGCATTTCCCTTTCTACAATGACTTGCAATGTAGGAAGCTCCTCTTTTAAGGCATCAAACACCAATTCATCATGTACTTGTAATATCATTTTCGATTTCAGTCCTGCTTTTTGCATGGCTTCATAAATACGAATCATAGCTACTTTAATCATATCGGCAGAAGATCCTTGAATGGGAGCATTAATGGCATTTCGCTCTGCAAATCCTCTAACAATAGCATTTCTAGAGGTGATGTCTTTTAAATAACGACGACGTCCCATCAATGTTTCCACATATCCTTTTTCCTTGGCAAATGCTACAGTGGAATCCATGAAAGATTTGATGCCGCTGTATTTCTCAAAGTAGTTTTTGATGATGGTAGCAGACTCTTTTCTTGGAATCCCCAACCTCTCACTCAAACCAAAGGCAGAAATACCATAAATGATTCCAAAGTTGACTGTTTTTGCATTTCTTCTGATATCGCTGGTCACTTCTTCTAAGGGCACATCGTAAACTCGACTTGCAGTAGCCGTATGTATATCAATTCCTTCATTAAAATCGTGAATCATGGCTTCATCGCCACTCATACTGGCAATAATGCGGAGTTCTACTTGTGAATAATCCGCTGCAAACAAAATATGCTCTTCATCTTGGGGAACAAAGGCGCGTCTGATTTCTTTTCCTTTTGGGGTCCTAATCGGAATATTCTGAAGGTTGGGATTGGTGGAACTCAACCTTCCTGTAGCCGCCACTGTCTGATTATAGCTGGTATGGATTCTACCATCATTTTTATTCACCAATTCGGGTAAGGCATCAACATAGGTCGACTTGAGTTTGGTGAGGGAACGATAATCGAGAATATCGCGAATAATAGGGTGCTTACCTTCTAATTTCACCAAAATTTCTTCACCAGTACTGTATTGTCCTGTTTTGGTTTTTTTGGCTTTCTCAGATAGCATCATTTTGCCAAATAAAATGTCTCCCAGTTGTTTAGGGGAGGCTATATTGAAGGATTCGCCTGCGTGTTCATGAATTTGGGTTTCTAAAGCCCTGATTCCTATCGCTAGTTCCTCCGAGAATTTTCCTAAGGCAGAAACATCTAATTTCACTCCATTTCTCTCCATTTCTGCCAATACTTTGATTAGAGGCATTTCTACTTTGGCAAATAGCTCCAATAGATTTTTCTCGGCCAATAAGGGCTCGAAATGCATTTTGAGTTGCAATGTAATATCAGCATCTTCGGCAGCATATTTGGTGATGGTTTCCATGTCCACATCTCTCATGCTTCTTTGGTTCTTTCCTTTTTTGCCAATCAAAGACTCTATGCTCATGGGTTTGTAATTGAGATAGGTCTCAGATAATAAATCCATATTGTGGCGCATATCGGGTTGAAGCAGATAATGAGCAATCATAGTATCAAAAAGCTGACCTTGTACATCAATGCCATAGGATGCCAAGAAGGCAATATCAAATTTCAGATTCTGCCCAATCTTACCAATCTTGTCCGACTCAAATACCGATTTAAACTCATTCACTATTTTATTGGCCTCCTCTAAATCGTTTGGAAGTGGCACATAAACCCCGGTGTGAGGATTAAAAGAAAAAGACATTCCAACCAGCTCATCTGTTAAAGAATCCAGCCCCGTGGTTTCTGTATCGAAGCAAAAGGCCATAGCACTATTCAAAGTTTCTATCAAATTGGCTCTTTTCTGAGGAGTGTCTGCCACTTCATATTTATGCTCAATATCATCGATGGTTTTAAGAGTAGTCGCAAATTCTTCTACTACTTCTTCAGCACCACCAAACAGGTCGGTTTGCATTCCTGCCGAAGGAGCTGCAGCAATTGGGCTAGCTGTTTCTCCAAAAACTCGTTTAGCAAAGGTTCTGAACTCTAATTCGTTGAATAAGTCGTTTAGCTCTTCTCTTTTGGGTTCGTCCAATAACAGCTTATCCAATTCGAGTTCAACAGGAACATTCAACTCGATGGTGGCTAATCTTTTAGAGATTAATACAGCTTCAATAGCATCAGCTACTTTTATCTTCAATTTAGGATTCTTAATTTCATCCACATGAGCCACCATGTTTTCCACACTATCAAATTGTGCTATGAGTTTACGAGCAGTAACAGGACCTACTCCAGCAATACCTGGAATATTATCTACACTATCACCACTCATTCCTAGAAAATCGATAACTTGTTCGGGTCTTTTGACTCCAAAATTCTCACATATTTCTTTTGGACCTAAAACCTGAGCTGGGTTTCCGCTTTTGGCAGGTTTCACCATAAAAATATTCTCACTTACCAACTGTCCATAATCCTTATCTGGAGTCATCATAAAAGTATGAAGACCTGCTTTTTCAGCTTTTTTCGATAAGGTTCCAATCACATCATCAGCTTCAAATTTCTCCACCTCTATACGCTCCACTCCCATGCCATCGATTAGGCTTTTAATATAAGGGATGGCAGCAGTGATATCTTCTGGTGTTTTTTCTCTGTTGGCTTTATATTCAGGAAAGAAATCGCTTCTAAAAGTGAGGCCTTTGGGATCAAAAACTACCGCCATATAATCGGGCTTTTCATTTTGAATGACTTCTAGTAAAGTATTCGCAAATCCTAGAATAGCAGAGGTGTTAAGCCCCTTTGAGTTGATTCTTGGGTTCCTATTTAAGGCGTAATAAGCCCTGTAGATGAGTGCATAAGCATCTAATAAATATAGTCGTTTTGGTGTTGGCATATCTAGTTTTTAAATTGAGGGTAAAGATATGGCTTTTTGAGGAATGCCAACATTGAATAAAGTTAGATTTTGGGGTCTATAAGTATCTGTCATAAAAGGAGGATTCGGGCTTTATCAACAAACACTAAATAGAAGCTACACAAAACACATTTTTTTAGGTCTTTGATAAGAAAACGTCAAATATGAGGCTTTGGTAGTTTTGAAAAACAAGGAATTTACTTTTGTAAATGACAGTTTTCAAAACAAGAGTAACGAAGTGTTTGGCGTCTTCTTGAAAAGACTAAATAATCACTACTTTTGCAGCATGAGTCATGAATTGGATATTTTACCTTTAGAAGAATGGTGTAATGAGAGCCGCCAGCCCTTATATATTAGTGGACCTTGTAGTGCAGAAACTGAGGAGCAAACTATAGCTACTGCAAAAGAGATTGATACCATAGGGAAAGTGAAGATTTTTAGAGCGGGAGTTTGGAAGCCTAGAACTCGGCCCAATTCTTTTGAAGGAATGGGAGAGGAGGCTTTAAAATGGTTGCAAACTGTAAAAGCGGAAACATCATTAAAAACTGCAACAGAGGTGGCACATCCTAAGCATGTAGAATTGGCTTTAAAATATGGTGTTGATGTATTGTGGTTGGGTGCCAGAACAGTAGTGAATCCTTTCTCTGTGCAGGAAATTGCAGATGCGTTAAAAGGGGTTGATATTCCTGTGATGGTAAAAAATCCATTGAATCCTGATGTTTCATTATGGGTAGGTGCTTTAGAACGAATCAATCAGGCAGGAGTTAATAAGTTGATGGCAATTCATAGAGGATTCGATTTTCTGAAACGCTCCCCTTACCGAAACGCACCCATGTGGGAGATTCCCATTGAACTCAAACGAAGAATTCCAGAATTACCTATTATCGTTGACCCCAGTCATATTGCTGGAAAAAGAGACTTATTGTTTGATGTGGCTCAACGAGCATTAGATTTAGATATGAATGGTTTAATGATTGAAAGTCATATCAATCCAGAACAAGCATACACAGATGCTGCCCAGCAGCTTACACCGGAAAATCTGGGGATTATGTTGGAACGTTTAGTAGTAAGAAGGCAAAAAGGGAATTATGACTTCCAACATAAACTAGAAGAATACCGATCAGAAATTGACAAACTGGATGGAGTATTAATTGAAACCTTAGCCCAAAGGTTTAAAATTATAGATGAAGTAGGCGATTATAAGGTGAATAATAATATCGCTATTTTTCAGGTCAAACGATGGTCGAATATTCTATTAGACAGACTGGAAAATGGTGAAAATCAGGGTATAAGCAAGAATTTTTTATTAAAGGTCTTGCAATTGGTACATAAGGAATCTATCATTCGACAATCCAAGAAATATAAAGAGGAATAAGGGGCTTTTCTTTTTGCATTTTTCCATATATTTGACGTTTAGAATTTTATCCTGCTTACCTATGAAGAAGACGCATATATTTTTCATCCTCTTATTTGCTATTCATTCCTTTTCAATAGCAAATATCACTGACAGCTTGAAGATTATCCTTCAACATCCCCGAATTACTCCTATTGAAATGGCTGAAATACAGCAAGAAATAGCTCAGAACTATTTTGAGGAGAAATTATATGATAGCGCTGTGATTTATATAAGGAAATCGGTGCAGGCTTATGCTATTGAAGGAACATTACAACAACAAGCTTCTGCTTTGCAATTAAATAATAGGATTTTAAGTAAGCTGGGCTATAATAAGAAATATCTTCCTTCTCAACATCAATTGATTAAGCTTTTGATTCAAATTGGAGATTCTAATGCTTTGGTTTCTGGATACGACAAATTGGGCTATGCATTTCATCAGCTCTATATATTTGATAGTGCCATCTATTATTATAATGAGGCTTATAAAATAGGGTCACTACTAGGCGACCAAAAGTTTCTGATGGATTCTTATAATAATATCAGTCAGGTATATCAATATCAAGGAAATCATGAAAAGGAGTTAGAGTTTTGTAAAAAGGGTTTAAAACTAGCACAAGAGAGTGAAAACCTTTTTGATCAGGGAACCTTTTATCATAATGCCGCCATCGCCTTTAAATTTTTAGGCCAAAACGATAGTGGATTAATTTATGCAAAGAAAGCATTAGCCATTAATAAAAGTATTTCAAATACTGATAGAGAAGCTTTAAATAGAACGGCTATTGGGATGCTTTATGCCATGAATAACCAGATTGAAAAGGGGATGGAGCTATTCCTAGAGAATCTTCAATACCATACCAAAGTAGGTAATCAAATGGAGCTTCAAATGGATAACTATAACTTATCTTATAGTTATTATTTCCTAGGAGAATATGAAAGTGCCATTAAATATGCCTTTGAATGTTTGAGGATTTCTAAGCTCATTTCCGATGTAAACCTAGAAATGGAAGCATATGATTTATTATCACAATCCTACAATGGTTTAAAAAATGATTCCAAAGCATTAATGTATTTTAAGAAATACCATTCTTTAAATGATAGCCTAATCAGGAGTACCAATTTTGAAGTGCTTTCAAAGATTCAATCAGAATACGAATACGATAGAAATGAAAGCGAGATTAAACTTCTAAGTACTGAAAATCAATTAAAGGAGAGGCAGGTAAATAGTGTAATATCTACTTTGGTTATTATTGTGATTAGCTTAATCATTCTTATCGGTGTTTTGCTGGTATTATTTAGGAAATTCAGAAGGATAGAGGAGTTGCATGGAAAGCTCAATAAGAGTTATCATGATATTACAAAAAGCCATGAAAAGTTGAAGGAATTTGAAACCAATACTTCAAAAGAGTTAGCGTTTGCAAGATCACTTCAAGATAGTTTCTTTAATGACTCTTCTGATTTGGATAAAATATTTAAACATGTTTATTATAAATCCTATTCAGAAAAGCCTATTCAGAACTCCTTCCTATGGGGACATAAACTGGGTAATAAACTATATTGGGCCATAGTAAACATTGAACAAAAGCAGATTAAAGGAGCCTTCACTAGCATGTACCTTTATAATATGCTTAATAATGTATATTTTGATAAGAAATATTCTAATGTAGAGTCATTTATGAGATTTTTTATCAATAAGGTGGATGGGCCTTTTTCGGAGGAAGCTGATTTTGGAGGTATACAGATGTACTTTTCATGTTTAGATACCAAGAAACTAGAGCTGGAATTCGTAAATATTGGTGTTCAAACAGAATTGCTTAGAAATACCAAAGTTTGGAATTTCAAACCCGCTTCTATGACTATGGAATCAGATGCTCAGCAACAGTTAAAGGTTCATCATGTACAATTACAAAGTGACGATCAGTTAATGTTATTTAGTAAGAATTGGAGTCAAAGAAAAGATTCGGATGCCTACTCTGCCGCTTTCGCTATGGATAAACATACGGATATAGGATCTTCTGAAACGGAAAGAATAGAACAGTTTGTAAAAGAGATACAAAGTGATTCCGAAATAGATGAATTCATGTTTTTCCACCTATCTGGAATTAAAAGTAGTTTAGACCATTAATCTTGGTAACTCGAGGATTTGAGGTTATTTGCTGGCTAGTTTAATAAGTTCTTCCATGGTCATATTGCACTGTTCACCAGTTTCCATGTTTTTAACTGATAGGACATTTTTTTCCATTTCGTCTCCACCAATCATCACTACAAAAGGAACATTTTTATCATTGGCATATTTCATCTGCTTCTTCATTTTAGCTGAGCTAGGATAGAGTTCGGCATTGATGCCATTTTTGCGAAGTTTAGAAACTAATGGAAGACAGTATTTCTCTTCATCACTACCGAAGTTCACAAAGAATACCTGAACAGAATCCTCAGTATGTTCAGGATATAAGTCTAATTCGTTTAATACATCATAGATTCTGTCAGCACCAAATGAGATTCCAACACCACTAACATCGGGCATTCCAAAGATACCCGTAAGGTCATCATAGCGACCTCCTCCAGTAATGCTTCCAATGGCAACATCTAAGGCTTTTACTTCGAATATGGTTCCGGTATAATAGTTTAGTCCACGAGCTAGAGTGAGGTCTAGTTCTACTTCGTTTTTTACTTCTAATCCTTCCAGGTAGTCTAAAACAGTAGTCATTTCTTCTACTCCTTTTACTCCGATTTCGCTACTGGCTAAAAGCTCTTTTAGTTTTTGGAGTTTTTCAGCGTTGGTACCCGATAAATTGATGATGGGTTGTAATTGTTCTATGGCTTTAGGGGATACTCCTTTGACTTCCATTTCCTTATTTACGCCTTCTAAACCTACTTTGTCTAATTTGTCAATAGCTACAGTGATGTCAATGATTTTGTCAGCTTCACCTACAAATTCGGCTATTCCGCTTAAGATTTTACGATTGTTTAGTTTAATAGAAACATTAATCTTTAAATCTTGAAATACATCATCAATAAGTGAAACCAAATCCACTTCATTGAGCAGAGAAGTGCTTCCAATCATATCAGCATCGCACTGATAAAACTCACGGTAACGGCCTTTTTGAGGACGATCGGCACGCCAAACAGGTTGTATTTGGTAGCGTTTGAAAGGGAAGGTGAGCTCATTGCGGTGCTGCACTACAAAGCGAGCAAAAGGCACTGTTAAATCATAACGTAATCCTTTTTCACTAATTTTAGTAGTGAGTTTATTGCTGTTTCTCTTGTTCAACTGATCCTCAGAAACTTTCGAGAGGAAGTCACCCGAATTTAAAATCTTGAATAATAATTTATCACCCTCCTCTCCATATTTACCCATTAAGGTAGACAAGTTCTCCATAGCTGGAGTTTCAATGGCACTAAATCCATAACGTTTAAAATGCTTTCTAATAGTGTCGAAGATATAGTTACGACGAGCCATTTCATTCGGATTGAAATCTCTAGTTCCTTTAGGTATGCTGGGTTTTTGTTGTGCCATTTGTCTTATTTTTATTGGATTGCAAAAGTATAAAGAAAAGATGGAATAGTGGAGGAGAAAGTTTTTTTTGAATTTAATAGTAAACAGTGAAAAACGAACAATTATTAGCGAATCAATAGTGTCCTATTGATTAATAGAGATTTCTCGCTACGCATTGAAATGACGGTGTTTTGGCAAAGAACAGGAAGAAGGGGCTTGCTTTTGACATTGCAAAAAGCAAGCCCCTTCTTCCTCTCTATCACCTTATAATACGCTGTATTTCTGAACGAAATGCATTGAAGTGAAGAATCTTTTTTAATAGGAAACTTGCTTTGGACGGTATTGTTAGCGAACCGTGAATGACTTACAGTTAGTGGTTTTTAAATCTTGTTGATTAAGATGTCTTAAAAAGTATGCTATAAAAATGTAGCCATATGCCCTTTTGAAGAGGATATAGAGGGTTTTTGGATAGAATATCTTTTTCGAAGAGGATATAGAGGGTTTTGGAAATACAGAGTAGAGGATATGTGAGTTTAGCAATATTCTCCTTGTTTTTTGCTACCAAATATATACAAAAGCCTTACCAAAGCCTTTTGAAAATTAACTGCAGACAACTTTGGTAGGACTTTGGCATACCTTGTTATGGCTGAAAAAAAGGCCACCAAAATGGTAGCCTTTCAAATATCATAGGTAAGAGGACTAATAAAAATTAATCTCTTCTTTAAATGTACTGTCTATTTTGGTGCTTATATCTAGTTGTTTATACTGACGAGTGGATTGTGCCATACGTTGTAAAACACCTAAAGCTGTTTGTTGATCCTGCAATAATAGCTTTTTATACTCTGGACTTAATGAATTGATATAATTCAATTCATCCACAAAATAATCATATAAAATCTCTACTACCTCATTCCCTTTTTCAATAGCTCCAGCTTTATAATAAGCCTCGGCATAGGGTAACATATACATATCGTAATTTACCTTGTGGTGTGGATAGTTTTTTTGATAAGTATCTAATGCCTTAATGGCTTTTTCCATCTTACCTTGTTCTATCAATACTTCAGCCACTCTGAGGAAGTTGTTTTTAGGGATACCACTGTTTCTAGAGCTTTCTCTATCAATAGTTACATCGTCTTTATAAAGATTACCCCAATTGGCTTTGTTGACCAATAAGTCATAAGCTTTTTCAGCATTAACACCACCCATGCCTTTGATTAAACCATCGGCTTTATAAGGCAATAAACGATAAACAAATCCTTCTAAATGCATATAATCACCAAGGCCAAGAACCTTTCTTACTGCATTTGGATTGGCGAAATATATTGGTCTTTCCCAGTTATTAGTGGCTATGAGGTCCAGTAACATTAAATCGTTTTTATAGATGGCGCTTCCGCTTAAGTTCCACTCCAGTGCTTCTGGTACCTCATCAACTTTATCAGCAGGAACTAGACCTGCATTGATCAGATATTCCTTGTCCAATGTTAGTTTCACTTTTCGAGTAGGGATATAATTCATTTTGTCTCCTCGCTGTGTTCCTAATTTAGTAGACGGATCGTCACTCTTAATGAAATCAACTATTTGTCTGAGCTCAAAGGTGCCTTCCACTTTAGGATAAATAGGTACATAGGAATTGACGCCTTTATTATATTTTTCTGGCTCAATAGAAAGCGGAACTTTCTCTGAATCATAAATCTTTCTTTGTAATTGGTGAACATACCAAGGTCCCGAAGAAAGCATATAGTTCACCACTCTAATGTCTGTTCTGATGCCTTCTACTTCTTGAATATACCAAAGTGGGAAAGTATCATTGTCAC
The DNA here is from genome assembly GCF_013166635.1 of Lentimicrobium sp. S6. NCBI lineage: Bacteria > Pseudomonadati > Bacteroidota > Bacteroidia > Bacteroidales > Lentimicrobiaceae > Lentimicrobium > Lentimicrobium sp. S6. The sequence continues at coordinate 193,496 of NZ_JABKBZ010000001.1, forward strand.
CATTCACAAAAAGAATAGCATTGGGTTCACAGGATTCTAAATAGTTGATGGCAAAATCTCTTGCTGTAGTTTTTCCACTTCTGTCGTGATCGTCCCAACCTTCGCTGGCTAATAATCCAGGAACAGCCACCAAGGTGACAGCAAATACTCCAGCCGTAGCCATCCTCATATTCATTTTCTTGCTCAAGGCATCTATGAGTGCAAAAACTCCCAGTCCAATCCAAATTGCAAAGGCATAATAGGAGCCCACATAGGCATAATCCCTTTCTCTAGGCTGATATGGCGTTACATTGAGGTAGACGATAATGGCAATACCAGTCATCACAAAGAGCAGGAATACCACCCAAAAGTCTTTCATGTTTTTATTGAAATGGAAGATGAATCCTATCAATCCTAAAATGAGCGGTAGGAAATAGAAAGTATTACGAGCAGGATTTTGAGCCGCAAATGGTAATTCGCTTTGATTACCCAATCGCATAGCGTCGATGAATTCTATTCCACTTATCCAATTCCCATTCCTGATATTGGGTTGTGACTCAATATCATTCTGACGACCGACAAAATTCCACATAAAGTAACGGAAATAGGAATGACCAAGTTGATACTGGAAGAAGAAGCGGAGGTTATCGCCAAAGCTTGGTTTATATTCTATCTTCTCTTGTCCATCGGCTCCCATCACTCTTACCGCTCTTCCTTTGGAAGTTAAATAGTTTTTGTAGATGCTGATGTGCTCAGGCTTGGTATTGCTCCACATTCTTGGAAAAACAGAAGATAATTCTGGATTATACTGAGGCTCTGATTGCTCTCTTTTATCAGTAATCACATATTTTCCGGTATTCTCATCTCTAACATAAACTGGTGTTCCGTCTTTCCATTCGGTAACATCGGCATTATAATATTGCCCGTGTCCTAAAGGCCAAGAACCATACTGCTCACGCAATAAATAAGATAATAAACTAATGGCATCTTTAGGATCGTTTTCATTAATTGGAGGATTGGCATTGGCACGAATGGCCAAAATAAAGAAAGAAGAATAGCCAATCATAATGAAAGTTAAGCCAATAACTGCAATATGAGCAATTTGGTATCTTCTCTTATAAGTAAACATCCATGCCCAAGCAATGGCAGCTATAAGTGTGATGATGAATATAAAAGAACCAGAGTTAAATGGTAAACCTATGGAGTTGACAAAGAAAAGCTCGAAGCTTCCGGCCATTTTTACCGTCATCGGAATAATTAAATACATGATAAAGGAGAGAATGATAACTCCAATCAAACCAGCTAAAACAAAACCTTTGAGGTCAACTTTTTTATATTTCTTGAAATAAACTACGTAGGTAATAGCAGGGATAGCCAACAAGTTCAATAAGTGAACTCCAATAGATAATCCCACCATATAGGCGATTAAAATCAACCAACGATAAGCATAAGGTGTATCCGAAACTTCTTCCCATTTTAATATGGCCCAAAATACTACAGCGGTAAATAAACTGGACATGGCATAAACTTCACCTTCAACAGCTGAGAACCAGAATGAATCGGTAAAAGTAAAAGCTAAAGCACCAATAATACCAGAAGCGAAGATTGCATAAGCTTTATTATCAGTCATTTCGCCACTGGTTAGTTTGCGAGCAAAACGAGTGATAGTCCAGTATAAAAGCAAAATAGTAAAACTACTAGAAAGAGCCGACATGAGGTTAATCATATAAGCCACATACTGTGTGTTTCCAAAAGCAAAAAGGGTAAAAAAGCGGCCCAATAATTGAAAGAAGGGTGCCCCAGGAGGGTGTCCTACTTCTAGCTTATAGGCTGTTGAAATATATTCTCCACAATCCCACCAACTGGTAGTAGGCTCTAGTGTCAATACATAAACAACAGTGGCAATGGCGAATATTACCCAACCAATGATGTTGTTGAACTTTTTGTAATTGAGGGTCATAGTTTTTTATTTTGTAATTCTTAATCTTCTTTTTTCTGAGCAATCATAAACAAATCGAGGCATTGGTCGTTGGCATCGGCTAAATAATAATCGTTTAGTTTTACCGTAGTACTAAGGCCAGTATTACCTTTGTGTAGCTTCTTTCTATTCATCCTATTTAAAATATCATAGGGGATTTGAAGAATACTACGAGGTAATTTATATTGCAAATTGAGGACATCGAAGCGTGTGAATTTCCTCACCGATTTTTTATTGGCTTCGTAATATTCCATTACTTTTTCATTCCCAAATATGCCTTTCATTTCCACTTTGTGAAATATGCCATTAAGCAAGTCAAAAAGCTCCTCTGGTTTATACTCCCGAATATGCCAAGGGTTTCTCGTTAAAGACATCTTGATATTTGGAGTAGTTAGAATGAGTTTTCCCCCAGGTTTTAAAACCCTGAAGAGTTCTCTGCTGAAGAAATCATCATCTTCAATATGTTCAATCACCTGAAAGCTAACAATAAAATCGAAGGTATTGTCTTCTATTCCATCGAAAGGAGGAACATTCATTTGTTGAAAGGTGATTTTTGAGAAATCAGGAAGTTGGGGATCGATAGGTGTATTATACTTATCGATAGCCATATATTTAGTTGCTTTTGGCGCCAAAAGTTCCATTCCGTAACCTTCGCCACATCCTACTTCCAAAATATGTCCACTCACGAGTTGAGCAGCTTGGTCGTAGGCTATCATATGCCTTTGATGTAGCACATTATCGGTGATTACTTTTGCAGAATGCCTTTCAGCTGTTTGAAATGAAGCCATTATTTATTTTAGGTACATATAATAAAACGCACAAATTTAAAAAAATTAATGTGGCTTTCTTGAAGAAAATTTCACTCTTAACAGGGCTTAACTTAATTTAACAGAAGATTCCTGTAATCAGTGTGTTGTGATGGGTTTGTTAAGTTTGTATATTGATTAATATTAGATGGTGCTAGTTTTGTTTTAGGTTGTTTTGTCGGAGGAATGCACTTGCTGGGTGATAGTTTGGATTCAAGTTGTTTGCCGTCTCGTAAAAAGAAGAGGAACACGAATGAACGCTGATTGGGCGAATTATCACGGATTTTAATTGAATTATTGCTTGTTATAGAATGGCCACTAATGCACGAATGAATGGGAAGATTGGAAATGTTGGGATTAACACGAATTCTTGTTCGTTAGCTCACAAGGGGGAATCTCTAATTCGGTGGTCAAGATTATTTATTTTGGTCAGTGTTCAGCAGGCTCCCTTTAGGGTTTGGGGCAAAACTGCTGAATTGATTACTCAATAGAAGAAGAACCCTTGACGCTACGGTCAGGCTAAACGCGAATTTTCGCGAATTAAAGAGGTACTTGTTGCCACGAATTCACAAATGGATGATGGAATGTGAATGATTAGGATTTACACGAATGCTTGTTCCCTCAAAAAAAGAGGTCCGCTAATTTACGCGGATGATACTCGCACAGCTCGTAAAAGAAAGTTGCCACTAATGCACAAATGAATTGTATGACGTGATATACTTGGATTTCCACGAATGGTGCTCGCTGGCTCGCTTTAACGAGGAACCGCTATTGTCAGGGTTAAAACGTTAATTATAGTGGATTATACCCCAACATGGTCGTTCTGTTTGGCATGCAATCTGAAACACAACACAAAAGCCCTGAAGGGGCGACTTATGCTAGCATGGTGCGAAACGAAGTGAAGCGCCATGATAGTGATGTAGAATAATGTTAAAGAACCGCACGTTGGTGGTGAGTTACCAAACAGAAAGGTAAGCGGTGATAATGGAAATATAGGTAAACGCAGGAAGGGATTTCCGGCTGAGCAAGTTGCTAGGTTTTAAGCGACGGAGAATATTTCCGCGTATACTTGACTATGATAGAACCGATCCTCAATCCTCCGAGGGCATAGCGTGATGTGCTAGAGCCTTCGGAGGATTTGCCTTCGCCAGCTCTCCAACTCGTTTTGTAATCCTAATCTTCTAGGTATACTCAAATTTAACTTTGAACCATAAGTTGCCACTAATTCACGAATAATTATATGACATGATATGTTGGGATTTACATGAGTGCTTGTTAGCTCAAAAAAAGAGGTCCGCTAATTTGCGCGGATAAATTGAATTTACGCGGATGATACTCGCACAGCTCGTAAAAGAAAGTTGCCACTAATCTATCTGGCTACGCAGCCTGTCTGACTTCGCAGCAAGGCAGGCTAGACAGGTGCACGAATGAATTGTATGACGTGATATACTTGGATTTACACGAATGCTTGTTCGCTGGCTCACAAGGGGGACCCGTATTGCTGCGATCAAGTTTACAACTTTATTCAGTGTTTAGCAGCCTCCCTTTAGAGTTTGGGGCAAAACGGCTGAATTGGTTGCTCAATAGAATAGGAGCCCTTGACGCTACGGTCAGGCTAAATGCGAATGAACGCTGATTAGACGGGTTCTCACGGATTAAAATTGGGAACTCATTTGCTTGTTTCTTTGGATTTGGGTTTATCCATTTTAATAATACCTAAGGTATTTAACAGTATAATCTCAGGCTCTAATTAAAATTCCATGGGTTTCAACGCACGGAAATGATTTTCTCATGTTGTTTGGGTCGGCTAGAAAAAGCTTGTTTGGAAAATAGTTTTGGTGCCGACCTATGGCTGTTTATTTGTATGAAAGTGTTTAGTCCCTAATGATTTTTCAAGGAACCAAGGACGCTATCCCCTATGGGGCTATCATCCTTTAGTTTACGTCTTTTAATTTAAAACTTATTTCAACAATACAGACCCATCATCCAAAATATTCAATTTCCCCTCTGGAAAATCTTGCTGTGTAAGAGTCTGTAATTTCTTAACAGCACGATTACGAGAATCTAAGGTAGCTCCACCTTCTCCAATTTGTTGGGCAGAGAAAATCTTGCCATGCAAGAATTCTCCTTCGGTATTGGTATAGACTTTGACAATAGGAGCCAAACCATTGGGGCCACTAAGATTAAAGCGAGCATAGGTACAGAAATTGCCAAGACTATAAGCAATAAATCGGTCTTTATATACTTCTATAGCTCTGGCAACGTGTGGACCATGACCAAAAATGATATCGGCACCTGCATCTACCATGAGGTGGGCAAACTCATATACATTGCCTCGGTCTTCTCCATAAAACTCCTCTGTTTCTCGGGTTACATGCTCGTGCTCTCGTCCTTCTGCTCCACCATGAAAAGATACAATAACAATGTCGTTTCTAGATTTTAAGTCGGCTACTTTTTCCGAAGCCATCCTCAGGTTTAACATATCTAGGGTTGCTCTAATGGGAGCAAATGCGACAAAGCCATATTTCACGCCATCAATCTCGAACTCAGCAGTAGGTTTTATCTCCAATCCTCCATAATGAATCCCTACAGAATCGAGGAGTCTCATGGTATTTTTTCTGGCTTTCATTCCGAAATCACCAGAGTGATTATTGGCCAAGCTCATCACCGTAAAACCAGCATCCGATAAGCAAGGAGCATAGCGATCTGGCATTCTGAAAGCATAACATTTTAAGGTGTCTTTGCAGTTTTTAGTGGTTGGACCTTCGTTTAAAAAACAACCTTCAAGATTCCCAAAGGTAACATCTGCATCTTGTAATATTCCTTTAACCTCAGAAAGTAGCGGAGAACAATCGTCATTTGGAGGAAGGTATTTAGCAAGAGGATATGCCGTTCCTAGCATGACATCTCCTACACCAATAATACTGACCGTGTCAGGTTTTTGAGCAAAGGAGTTGAATGAGCCAATGAGAAATACGAGTATCAAGTTCCAAACGAAAAATTGTTTCATGAGATTGTTTTTTGCAAAAATAGGAAAAGAAAGGAGAATGGCGAGCATGAACCAGTGGTTGCGTGGTTACGTGATGACGTGATGACGAGTTGACGAACTGGCGAGTTGGCGAAGGGGTGAGTAGGCGAGTCTTTTATTGTAGGCTGATTTCTTTGATTTAATGTTCAAAGTTCCAAATTCAAAGTTTAATGTTGAGCTTCCAATTAGCAATTTACTCTAATTTCTTCTGCGTGCTTTGTAATTTTTCTTTGCGTGTTCTTTGCGTGGAATGGTAAAGTATAGTCAGGATCAATCGAGCTGGAGAGCTGGCGAAGGGGTGAGTAGGCGAGTCTTTTGATTTCTTTAATGTTCAAAGTTCCAGATTCAAAGTTTAATGTTGGGGTTCCAATTAGCAATTTGCTCTATTTTCTTCTGCGTGCTTTGCCCTTTTTCTTTGCGTTTTCTTTGCGTGGAATGGTAAGTATAGTTAAGAGTTGCTTGAAGCGAGTAGTGCAACCCTCCTGAATTGAGGCTGTTTAGTGTGAGACTAAACCTATCTAGGAAATATGTGGTTGGGTGGTTGGGTGGTTGTGTGATTGCGTGGTTACGATGGTTCTAGTATTGCAGCAATGAATACCATTGAAAAAAACTCCAGAATTAAATTCAACTATGGATATTCCAAAGCCAAAAATAAATTCTGAAGTTTTTAAGCCAATAGCCAATCGCTAAAAGCCAACAGCAATTTTCTAGCTTGTTTTCTTTACAAACTTAGTCAAAATCACAATGTTTTGTCCTTCTACTTTACCTTCAATATGTTCGTGATTATCATCAACCAAAGTAATTCTTTTTACAGAAGTTCCTCTTTTGGCGGTCATACTGGTTCCTTTTACATCTAGGTTTTTGATCAGCGTTACACTATCGCCTGATTTTAAAAGGGTACCATTGCAATCTTTATGTTTAGGACTATCATCATCAGTGCCATCCCCATCTGCTTGAGCAAACTTAAGGGTGGCATCATCTAAATATAACATATCTAATAAATCGCCTGACCAATCTTCATCTTTCAATCGATTCAGCATGCGCCATGCCATAGCTTGAACCGCTGGAACGGTACTCCACATGCTGTCATTTAAACAACGCCAATGGTTTCCGTCCATGGTTTCTGGTTCTTCAATTTGGCCTTTGCATGTAGGGCAAACCACTACGCTTTCATCCATACTCTCTGTAAAAGCCGGAGGAAGGTTATAAAACCCAGGATTCTCTGTGGATCCACAGAGCTCGCAGGTGTTGCCACTTCTATCTAATAAATCTTGCTTAACACTCATAATTAATCGTTTTCTTGGTATTCTTCAATAGCTTCACTCACGTTAATGATATAATCTCCAATCTTTTCTGTGATGGAGAACATATCGCTATAGAAAGTTCCCGTTTTGTGCTTGTATTTCTTTTCTTTTAAATCTTCAACATGTTGCTTGCGTAACATATTACGTTTCTTGTTGATCTTCTTTTCAATTTCAGTAGCTCCAGAAGTATCGGCGTCTTTATATTCCTGATCTAGGTTCCTACGCATTTCTTCAAAGGCACGGTCTATCAATTCAAACATTCCATTAAGTGAAGCAATTTGATAGTCGGTAAACTGAGATTTACTCTGTTTATAATTATCGAAAACTAAAGACAATTGATAAATAGCATCTCCAACGCTTTCCATATCATCAATCATTTTCAACATGGTTCTGATTTTCTTAGAACTTTCATGACTGATTTCACCTTCAGAAACTTTGGTTAGATAATTGGCAATTTCAACTTCCATATTATCTGTAATGTCTTCGTATTTCTCAATCTTAGCGAGGGTTTTATAGTATTTTTTGTTGTGCTCTTCTGTACTAAGCTTTTTAATAAAACCAAACATTTTTTCTAAACGAATGGCAAAGCTTGCAATTTCTTGACGTGCTTGAACCAATGCAATTTCACTAGTGGAAACAAAGCTAGTACTAATAAACTGTAATCTGAATTCCTCATCATCCTCACCTTTGTCAGGGACCATTCTGGTTGCAACTTTAGCAATAAAAGGAGCAAAGCCCAGTAAGGCAGCTGTATTGATGATATTAAAGCTGGTATGAAAAACAGCTAGGCCAATTGGGTATAACCATTTGATGCTATCGAAATCGGTAACAGATAGGTTGGTATTTAATAGTGATGCACCATGGCGTTCTTGTAAAAACCAATCTATTCCTCTTAAGAATGGATGGAATACAATGAGCATCCAAACTACTCCAAATATATTAAAGATGAGGTGAGCTCGTGCTGCGCGTTTTGCTGATACATTGGCCACATAGGCTGCAATATTTGCCGTAATGGTTGTTCCAATGTTTTCCCCTAAAACCATAGCTGCTGCCATTTCAAAGGTAATCAGTCCATTATAACACATCACCAAAGTAAGGGCCATGGTGGCACTGGAAGATTGGATAATAACCGTTAATATGGTTCCCACCATTACAAATATCAATGTGGATATAAAGCCCATATCTGTTAGGCTTGATAAGAAACTTAAGGTTTCTGCATTGTCAATGCCAGGAACGTTCTCTTTCAAAAACTGAAGTCCAATAAATAGAATAGCGAAACCAATAATAAATTCTCCCCAAGATTTTCTGGTGCTATTTTTCGAAAAGAATAGAGGGAAACTAATACCAATCAAAGGAAGTGATAAGAAACTTAAACTTACTTTAAAGCCCAAGATGGCTATAAGCCATGCGGTTACTGTAGTTCCAATATTTGCCCCCATAATTACTCCTACCGAAGCTACCAAAGAAATTAAACCTGCGTTTACAAAGCTCACAATCATTACGGTAGTTGCAGATGAAGACTGAATGGTTGTGGTAACCAAGAAACCAGTAAAAGCTCCTTTTAAAGGGTTACTAGTCATAGCGGCCAGAATTTGGCGCATTTTGCTACCAGCTACCTTCTGAAGAGCCTCGCTCATCAATTTCATCCCATAAAGAAAGAGTCCCAAAGAGCCTATTAGTGTTAGGATTTGACCTAAGATGTGAAAAAAGTTACTCATGTTGTTCTAAGAATATTTGAAGCGCCAATATTAGTGACTTTATTAATATTGAAAAAAGAATATGGTCTATTTAAAACCTCTCAAAATAAGGAGGTTCTAAATCTTTAGTTTATTTGGTGTATGTTTCTTTTTCTAGCCCTATTCCTGTCATCTTAATTGACTTCCACCCCTTAGGAAGTTTAGTGTTCAATTGTTGAATACCTTTTTCATTAATTTCTAATCCACCAAAACCAAATAATACTGCCTGAAGCATTCCTCCTGCACCAGTAGCAAAATATGGATTTGTACCATTTGCTGTTTCCGCTAATACAGAAAAAGGAGCTACTTCATTGTTTTTATAGCTCTTTTTAAATAAATCAAAAGCTTTGTCGGCTTCTCCCAGTCTAGAATAAATTACGGATAGAATGGCACTTCCCATTGCAGGACCTCTTGGAGAAAGCTTAGGTTCATAATAGTTCAAGTCTTTACGAATACTTTCTTCATCATCGATAATACTTAAGGGGAAGGCAAGCAGGTTTACATCGGCTTGTTTTATGATTTCACCATCATAAGTCTCGTTCTCTCTCGTAGTACCATCCTCAAATTTTAGGATGGGGATATTTGCAGCCACTTGTCGCCATTCAGGATTTGCTTCCTGACCTAATTCCTCAGCAGCTAGAGCACAATATTCCAACACTGTTGTTACCATTCCATTGGTGAAAGCATTATTGTTGATGTTCTCTTGGTATTCATTTGCACCAATTACATTATTAATTTCATAACGATTTGGACTTTTTCTTTCCACTCTACTCATCCAAAATGCAGCCACTTCTTTTAAAACTGGATATCCTCTAGTTCTTAGCCACTCTTTATCCTGACTTAACTCGTAATACTTCCAAAAAGCCCAGCCTATATCAGCCGTAATGTGTTGTTGAAAAGGACCTGTTAAAGCCCATACCGGTGTTTCTTCTGAGCCATCCTCAGCTGATTCCCAAGGAAACATAGCGCCATCAAATCCATGAGCAAAAGCATTTTCTTTGGCTGCTTCTAATCTATTGAATCTATACTCCAAAAGTGAACGAGCAATGTCTGGTTGAGTTAGTAATAGAGGAGGGTACATCCAAATTTCAGTATCCCAAAAAACATGACCATTATAACCCAATCCTGATAATCCCATGGGAGAAATAGAGAGGGCGCTGCCCTTACGAGCAAATGAGTATAAGTGGTAAAGAGCAGAACGAATGTCTCTCTGCGATTCTAAATCTCCATCTATAATGATATCACTTTCCCAAAGTTTTTCCCAAGCTTTAATATGTGCCGATTTGAGTCTGTCTATCCCTTCCAAATTAGCATAAATACTCAACCTTTCCACTTCGTTTCTAGGGTCATTATTATGAACAGAGCTTAAACTACTTCCAATAATAGCAAAAGTGTATGTGTCACCAGCTTTAATTTGGGTTTTAAACTTCATGGAATGTTTGTTATAATCCCATTCTTGATGGATGATTCTTGCAGGTTTTATACTTTCTTCGGGGAAGATAAAAGAAGTGGAGGCACTCAAGGTTTTTCCTCCTGGACTATAAGCCTCTGATGTTAACAAAGGTATTTGGGCATGAGGTCTATCAATTTCAGAGTAATAATTTCTATTATCAGAGAGATGATTTGGACTTATGATATTGTTGATGGCTGTAATTTCAATGTCTTCATTGGCTGATACAGTAATGATGCTCAAAGCACAATAAGGTAGATTGCGAAGCGACAAAAGTTCGTGATGTATACTGGCTTTATTTTGAAAGGTGAATTCTGTGACTAATGTAGCCGTTTTCATATCCAATGTCTGACTGAAATTATCAATACTGTGCCTATTGGTATGCTGACCATTAATCTCTAGGTCTAAATTCATATGGCTAAAGGTTTTGAGGATATTGCTCACTCTACCTCTCTCATACTCATCATATACGCCATTGAGAACTACATCTGCAATTTTCATAGGTTCTGGAGAAGATACCAAGCCTACCATACCATTGGCCAAAGTAATGCCATAATAATTTTGAGCATCGAAGTCTTTAGCTTGAATATGCCAAGGAGAAGAAGAAGAGTAATCCTGTGCTTGTAGGCTAAAAAAGCTTATCAGGAAAATGGCAATATGTGTAATTCTCATTTTATTTGTCTTAAAAGAGGTTTGAAGAATCAAAAATAGTCATTGTGTCGCTGAATTGCAAAAGAAACCTTAGAGATCCTCATCATTTTTATTGGAGTACCTGGATATTCTTCCTTGGCAATTTGCTCTTCTTTATATTGTTATACAATATAGAAAAAATCTATTATAATATAAATAATATTGATTTGACTGATGTTTGTTTTGCCTGTAGTTTTGCCATCAGAAAATTCAAATTAAAAATAATATAAAAATAAAAATTATGTCACAGATTGGAAAACAGATTGTAGATTTTAAAGTAGAAGCATTTATTAATAACGATTTTAAAACAGTAAGTAAAGAGGATGTACTTGGAAAATGGTCCGTATTTTTCTTTTACCCAGCCGATTTTACTTTTGTTTGCCCAACAGAGTTAGAAGATTTAGCCAACAAGTATGATGAGTTTAAGGCTACTGGTGCTGAGATATACTCTGTATCTACCGATACTCATTTTGTACACAAAGCATGGCACGATACTTCAGATACCATCAAAAAAATTAAATACCCAATGCTAGCCGATCCTACTGGTGTTTTAAGCCGTGGATTCAATGTCATGATTGAAGAAGCAGGATTGGCAGAAAGAGGAACATTTATAGTAAACCCAGCTGGTGAAATTGTAGCCTATGAAGTAGTAGCCGGAAACGTAGGTAGGAATGCCGATGAATTATTAAGAAAGCTAAAAGCTTTACAGTTTGTAGAAGCTAATCCTTCAGAAGTATGTCCTGCAAAGTGGGAAGAAGGTAAAGCAACCCTAAAACCAGGTATCGATTTAGTGGGAGTTATATAAATCACCTTAAACACAAGAATGATGGGGGAGGCTATTGTCAAAACCTCCTTCATTTCAAACCAAGTAGAAGTATTCACTAAAAACCCAAAGCCATGCTGGATCAAAATATAAAACAACAAGTTACAGGCATATTTGCTGAACTTAAGAACGAATACACATTCAAAATTCAAGCTTCTGAAAACCATTCTAAAAGAGACGAACTGACAGCGCTCCTCAAAGATGTGGCATCTTGTTCTTCTAAAATAAAGGTGGAAACTGAAACTCAGGAGGGGTTTTCTTTTGAAATTTTGAAAAATTCTGAGCCGACCAATATTGTTTTTAAAGCCATTCCTACTGGGCATGAGTTTTCTAGCCTTTTGGCAGCTATTCTTAATCTAGATGGCATTGGGAAAAACCTACCCGATGAAACCCTTAGTCAAAGAATAAAAAACCTGAAGGGGAAAATAGAAATTAAAAGCTATATCAGTCTCACTTGTACCAATTGCCCTGAAGTGGTGAAAGCATTAAATGTCATCAGTATTTTAAATCCTAATGTACGACATGAAATTATAGATGGGGCTCTCTACCAAAAGGAAATAGAGAAACTGAATATCCAAGCTGTGCCCACTGTTTATGCCAATGGTGAAGTCTTGCATATTGGGCGCTCCTCATTGGGCGAATTAATAGATAAATTGGAAAAACTGGTAGGCTCTGAATTTTTAGCCAGTACAGAAACCAAAGAGTACGATGTGGTGATTGCCGGAGGAGGGCCTGCAGGAGCAGCAGCTGCTATTTATTCAGCAAGAAAAGGATTCTCAGTGGCTGTGGTAGCAGAGAAAGTGGGTGGACAAGTGGCTGAGACCGTTGGTATAGAAAACTTGATTTCTGTTCCCAAAACCACAGGAAAAGAGCTCACTGCCAACCTGATGAAACATCTCCAGGATTATCCAATAGATATTTTTGAAAACAGAAGAATTGAATCCACTGAAATTATAGATGGCAAGAAATACCTTCATACTTCCTTGGGCGAGAAGTTTGCTGCACCTGCTTTAATTATTGCCACAGGAGCCAGTTGGAGAAAATTAGGTGTTCCTGGTGAGAATGAGTATTTAGGCTCAGGAGTAGCCTTCTGTACGCATTGTGATGGACCTTTCTATAAAGACAAAAAAGTAGTGGTAGTGGGTGGAGGAAACTCAGGTTTAGAAGCTGCTATCGACTTGTCATCTATCGCCACACATGTAACTGTTCTGGAATTCCTAGAGGACTTAAAAGGCGATCAAATTCTTCAAGACAAATTGAATGAGATGCCTAATGTGGATATCATCACCAATGCCGCCAGCCAAAGTATTGATGGGGATGGCCAGAAAGTAAGTGCCCTGCAATATCAAGATAGAACAACAAAAGAAGTAAAAACCATTGATACCGATGGCGTATTTGTGCAAATTGGCCTCAAATCGAATAGCGACGTGTTTAAAAACATAGTTGATACCAATAGATTTGGGGAAATTGAAATTGATGCCCATTGCCGTACCAGTCAAGCTGGAGTTTTTGCAGCAGGTGATGTTTCAATAGTTCCTTATAAGCAAATTGTAATTGCCATGGGCGAAGGTTCCAAAGCTGCTCTATCTGCCTTTGAGGATAAAATTAAGAATCGCTTGGGTTAATATAATTAAGGGTTTCGATATTTGCTTTCTTTGTTTTCCCCAACCCCAAGGGGAGCAAAAAAAGCACTGACTAAAGTTGCTTTTCAATGAAATAAAAGATTAACATTTAATCAATAAGGGTTCAGGCTCAAGATGCATTTAAATCTGAATGTGTTTTGAGCCTGTTTATTTTTCTGTAAATAAGATATACCATGCCCAGAAAAGCTATTAATTCACCGCCGATATTGATAGTTATATGTGCTAAAAAATGATCTGTAGTTAAAAGCGCATAGGCTTGGTTTATTTTTTCATCATATTCGGAACCTAATCGACCATCAATAATGGGAATGATGAACCAAATCAGTTGGATAGCCAAATTAACACCTACGCCCATGAAAAATAACCTTTTTACCTGTGGAGCTTTAGAATAATCAAACTGTAATAAATAATTCATCGTTCTACTAAAAATATATACAGCTACTGCTGCCGCAACAAAAGAAGCTATACCACTTGCGAAGAGTATATTTAAATCTATATAAAAAAGAAGCCTCTCTAAAAGCTTAAATATCAAATTATATATCCCTATTGGAAACAATGCACCAAACAGAATTCCAATGGAGATTTTGATGTATGTTTTGTTCTTGTCCATTGATTATTTTTGATCAACAGATTTCTTTTGCAAGGCATTTAAGAAATTCCTCAGATACTGATCTAACACTGGTCGATATGATTTATGATTGGGTTTGCGGAAAAAGGCACTCAATTCTGGTTTTCCCACTTTTATATCAATGGAAGCAAAGAGGGTAATGATATCTTCAGCCTTTAAATCCAAGGCAATTTTTAATTTCCTGAGGATGATATTATTATTTAAATGCTTCTCGGGATCCGGCGCTGGTCCTTCTCGTTTCCCGCGCTTCTCTACTATTAATCCATTCAGGAAAATAGCCAGTTCCTTATCTGAAATCTCTATCAAAAAAGGATCCTCCGTTTTTCTTAGCCAATCTATTACATCAGCCTCCTCTACTTGATAATCAGCTTGTTTAAAAATATCAACCATTTTAGCATCGCTATAGTTAAACAGATAGCGGATTCGTCTTAATATATCGTTTTTGGTCATTTGTCATTTGTTGTTTTTGTTTTGTAACATTTGATAGCACTATTTTAGTGCCAATACTATCGATTTATATTTTCATTCCAACACTAATTCTATAATACTTATTGGTAATTTTATCATAATATTCATGAATAGGCCTTAACCCATACCTATAGTCTGACTTTATAATTAAAGTAGTATTCGATATGGGACTCATGAAACCTAAACCCACACTAAGGCCAAGGTTAGTACGTATCTGGCTGGCTTTTTCATCAAAGTCATTTGTTTTATATTCCGGATGTCCTTCCTCATTAGGTAAACAAGAATGTGATGTTCCTTTTTTTCTCGCAGAGAGCGGAATGTCTACAAAAGCTCCTGACTCTATGAAGAACTTAAATCTTTCACCAAAATAAACTCTTGCATTCAAAGGAATAGAAAACCAGTTAAAACTATACTTTATATCTGTTGTATGTGCATAATGTCCACCATACATTCTATTTTTTGTTTGAGTGGTTTTATTATACTCTAGGCCAAATATAAGCTTCACCTTTTTGGACATAAGAAACGTCTGGTAAAGTCCCAATCCAAAACCATTGCCATTCTCAGTATTCTGATCTTTAAGGTTGGTTCTATTAAAAGAAACCATCACTTCTACAGAGTTTTCTGACTCTTCTTTCTGAGCCCATAAGACACCTGTGTAAAAGGTGAGTATGAATAGAATAATAGCATTTCTCATATTAATAATTTCATGACCACTCCTCATCTGTAGAATACTTTCGAATATTATTATAATGTCAAATTATATTTGCTCCAAGTGTTTTATACCTATTTAATATCGAAATGAGGCTTTGGTTCAATTCCTCCCAAAGCCTTTTTCTCAATACTTTTCTGTGTTTACTTAACTCATCCCAAATATAGAAATTATCAGTTACCGTATAACAATGAAAATATAGTATAAAAAAAGAGCGACCCAAATAGGTCGCTCCCACATATATATATATTATGTTTTTGATCTCGATTATTTCACGATAGTCAACTCGTCGATAATGTTTTGTGCACCACCTAATTTGTCGATGATGAATAATACATAACGAGCATCTACGTTGATAGTTCTTTGCAATTTAGGATCGAAAGCAATATCACCACTCATGGCTTCCCAGTTACCATCGAAAGCTAATCCGATTAAGTTACCATGAGCATCCATAATTGGACTTCCTGAGTTACCACCTGTAATGTCATTATTACTTAAGAAAGCAACTGGCATCTCACCTTTTTTATTGGCATAAGGACCAAAGTCTTTAGCTAAAATCAATTCTTTTAGTTTAGCTGGAACTACGAATTCAGGATTTGTAGGATCTTCTTTTTGAAGAATACCATCAGTAGTAGTATAATATTTGAACTCCTCAGCATCAGCTGGGCTATATCCACCTACAGTACCATAAGTTAAACGCATGGTGAAGTTAGCATCAGGATAATATTTTGTATTTGGATTTTGTTCTCTTAAACCAGCAACGAATAAACGGTTTGCTTTAGCCATTTTATCAGCAACAGGCATAGCCATTGGCTTGATAGACATATAAGTCTCAAAGAAACCATTCCAAATTTGAATAGCAGGGTCATTATTAATCGCATCAGCTGTAGGATTGTCTAATAGCGCTTCAACGCTTGCTGCATCAGCAAAATGTGTAGCTCTGAAAAGGTCACCAGCCCAAGCTATAAAGTTACCTTGGTATTTCTTAGCATTCTCAACAAGAACAGTAGGTTGTTGTTCTGGTGCAATATCCCAGAAGTATAACTTCATAGTTTCAGAGAATAACTTCTCGTCTAATGGCTTATAATAATCTTTGAAATGATCATCTTTTCCAGTTCTTAGCTTTTCGATAGCAGCATCTACTTTTTCTTGATCTACAGTATCAGCACTTAATAGTTTTCCTAATTTTTTAAAAGAGGCAGCATAACGTAATAGCTCAGAACCACTATAGAAAGCTTCTCTAAAATACCAGTTGCTTAAGTTGTAATCTCCTGATGCAGTGTAAGCCTCATCAAACATATTTACCACTTCACCATATTTAGCTTTACGATCTTCATTAGCATCAGCCCAAGCTTGGAAACTGTCTTCGATTCCTCTTTTCTCATCAGCAACTTTTAATTGCTTTAAAGCTTTAGTTTGACCTTGGAA
Organism: Lentimicrobium sp. S6; assembly: GCF_013166635.1. Taxonomy (NCBI): domain Bacteria; kingdom Pseudomonadati; phylum Bacteroidota; class Bacteroidia; order Bacteroidales; family Lentimicrobiaceae; genus Lentimicrobium; species Lentimicrobium sp. S6. Next base: position 210,166 of record NZ_JABKBZ010000001.1, read on the forward strand.
ATATTTCCAATAGTTAGCGGTGCGAGCAAATTTGGAAGAGTATTGTAAACGAACTTTTGGATCAGTGCTCATGAATTCTCTCATCACGTCTAACTTGGCTGTTCTGATCTTTACAACAGCAGGGTTGCTTTCGGTGATAGCTTGGTCGATACCATAAGAAGTTAAATATCTATCAGTAGAACCTGGGTTTCCCATGATGAAAGCGAAGTCACCTGGTTTTCTATCTTTAATAGAAACAGGAAGGTAATGCTTGCTTTTGTATGGAAGGTTATCTTTAGAATATTCAGCTGGCTTACCATCTTTTCCCATATAAACACGGAAAACAGAGAAGTCACCAGTATGGCGAGGCCACATCCAGTTATCAGTATCAGCACCATATTTACCAACGGCTTCTGGAGGAGTTCCTACCAAACGAACATCAGTAAATACTTCGTAAATCACTAAATAAAATTCATTACCTGCAAAGTAGCTTTCAACGATAGCTTTATAATGGTTATCTTTAGTAGCTTCTTCAATTAAAGCCTCCTCATTTTTAGCTAAAACTTCACTTCTTTGTCCTTCTGTCATGGTATCAGAAACACCATCTAACATTTTAGCAGTTACATCGTCCATACGAACTAAGAACTTCACAGTTAAACCCTCAATAGGAATTTCTTCGTCTTTGCTTTTCGACCAAAAACCATCAGTTAAATAATCGTGCTCAATAGTACTTACTTGTTGAATCGAACCATATCCACAGTGGTGGTTGGTGAAAATAAGACCTTCAGGAGAAACGATTTCACCAGTACATCCGCCACCGAAAATGATGATGGCATCTTTTAAGCTTGATTTATTAACGCTATAAACATCTTCGGCTGAAAGTTTAAAGCCTTGCTTTTTCATGTCCTTAATGTTCAACTGCTTGAGGAACATTGGAACCCACATACCCTCATCAGCTTTCAATGCAGGCTGCAATGCAAGAACAAGAGCAAAAGTTAAAATGATTAATTTTCTCATTATTATTTGATTTTATTAAAATTTCTAGGGCGCAAAGTAAACAATAATTTTGATAAAATCCACACTTTTAGTCCACTAAATGAGCTATTTAGAGCATTATTAACACAGATAATATGTACGCCTGTGAACACTTTTTTATAACTTTCTCATTTTATGATTCCTATAGCAGTATTTTTTAATGTCTTTTTATCAGAAGAATAAGTTTTTGTTTTTTAATTGTGAGGTGGATGTGGTGGGTTTGAGTGATTAAGGGGCGTTTTTATGAATATATGCCATCTCAATTGACTCCAAGGGAGTCAAATATACATGACCATGGGTTTTTAATATGAAATGCTGAGCTATAAGTCGGCATTAAGATAATTCTCCGAATTAAAATGATCTGGCCGACTTGAGGAAAATGGGGGGATTCAATTACCACGGGTTAAAACCATGTGGTAATTTTAATAGAAGCCTTGGTTAATTGTCTTGAATATCTCTTGTATTCTATAATTTGAGATTTAATTATTGCCAATTTAGAAGAAACAAAATTCTGATATTTATTATCTGAAAGTCAAAAGATTCAGCTTATGTAAAATACGAATATTCAGAATTATATCAGGCTATAAGTTAAAAAAATGAGCTGAGTAGAAATTATCCGTTATCCCAATGAACTCTAAAAGAGTCAAATATAATTCACCATGGGTTTTTAACCCGTGGTAAATATATGCACGAGGATTATAGCGGCCGTCTGGAAAACCTAAGGAATAAAACAAAAAGGCAAGGCGGCTGAGTGTGGACCTAAAAAAACGCCCTCCCAAAAAAATGCAAACAAAAAACTCAAAGCCCAATTAAATGCTCCAATTGCTTATCATTGCAAAATATTATGGCTGGAATTTATATACATATCCCCTTTTGCAAAAAGAAATGTCACTATTGTAATTTCTTTTCATTGGCAACCACTCGCTATCGTCCAGAGTTTCTGGAATCGCTATTGCTTGAAATTGAGCAGAGAAGAAACTATTTACCCTCCCCAAAAATAAATAGTATTTATCTTGGAGGAGGAACTCCTTCATTATATTCGGCTTCGGATTTAAACCGAATATTTGAAAAATTAGAGGAGGTTTTTGATATCAATTCTTCTGCTGAAATTACATTAGAGGCTAATCCCGATGATTTATCGGCTGAGTATTTAAAGTCATTAAAAAGCACAAGCATCAACCGGCTGAGTATTGGAGTGCAGAGCTTCTTCGATGAGGAGTTGATATCAGTAAATAGAGTTCACAGTGGACGAGAAGCCATTGAGAGTGTAAAACTGGCGCAAGACAATGGTTTCAATAACTTGAGCTTAGATTTGATTTATGGAATTCCGGCAAGTACCATAGAGTCTTGGGAGGAAAACCTTAATATACTCCAACAACTGCAGCCTACTCATCTCTCTGCTTACTCCTTGACTCAAGAGCCGCAAACAGCTTACGATGTATTGGTTAAAAAAGGCAAACTACAAGCTCCCAACGACGAAAAAGCCATTCAACAATACGAAATGCTTCAAAATTTCCTTCCTCAGGTTTCCATGGAGCAATATGAGATTTCTAATTATGCTAAAGATGGTAAATATGCCCAACATAATACCAGTTATTGGCAAGGTGTACCCTATATAGGCTTAGGTCCTTCGGCACATAGCTATAATGGAACAAGCCGCCGCTGGAATAAAGCCCACCTGAGCGATTATATCAAATCATCGGAAAACGAAGGCGTCTCTTTTGATGAAGAACAGTTAAGCCTAAGTAACCAATGGAACGAATGGGTGATGACTGGTTTAAGAACCAAATGGGGTGTCAATTTAGATGCTTCCCCAAAAGAATTCCCAAAAGAGTGGTATGACTTATTTCAACTCAAAGCACAAGGTATAATCCAGCAAGAATGGCTTCAAGAGCAATATGGTGTTTTTAAACTCACCAAAAAAGGCAAGTTCTTTGCTGATGGTATTGCTGCTGAATTTTTTGTGGAATAAAAAAAGCATGGTCTAATACCATGCTCATATTTTTAAATCTATTGTTGCGATTAGTATGGAAAATAGGCTTTCAAAACATTTAATCCAGAACGATAAAAATCCATTACCATTTGGTGTTGAATTTGTGATGATTGTACCTTCAAAATATCGTTCTGTGTTAAAACAGCACCATTCCATTTAGGAGTCATCCATTTCCCGGCAAGCAGTTCCTCAGGATTTTCTAGGTCTTCAATTTTCTCTTTCGACCAAAAGCTAAGGTAGAAATAAGGAACATCAATCATATCATCTGGAATAGCCAAACCAATACCAATATACTTCAATAGCTCGCCATCTTTTCCATATTCAATAGGAATTAATGCTCTTGTATCAAAATGATGAGGCCAAATTCTAATATCTACTTTCTGTCTCATTTGTTCTAAAACTTCTTTTAAAACTAATTCAGCATTATGTCTTAATATGACATTTTCCTCAAAGCCATCTATATCATCAAAGGTCACAAAAGCACCTCGATCTAAAGGATGTTCCTCCAGTTGATAATGCATCTCCATCTTCATATGATCCGCATTGATACCTACACCAAACAACATGGTTTTCATCCATTTGAATATTTTGGCTTTAGTTTTTCCTTCTAATGCAAATTTATTAAGAATTTCTGATTTGGAATTTAATATCATCATATCTAACTCAATGGCATCAATAGCTAAGAAGTGTCCATTGGATAAAGTCTTACCAATAAACCAGCTTCTGTCGGTATCAAAAATAATATTTGTATGACTGTCATCCGCCTTTTCTGTGGTGAGATATTTCCCAACCATGGCTAAAAACTGAATGACTTGATGTTGTATTACCAAACCCATTTTGGTGTGTTGCTCGTACTTAGAGCTAATGGCTTTCCATTGCATGCTTATCCCTTCTTAATTTTTTAATAAAAAATACTCTAGCTCATTCTCTTAGTAATCGTGGGAGTATTTTGTTCTGATGGTTGTTCTGCAAAAATAGGATTAATAAATGAATTAAGACAATACTTTCCTTTATTTTTCTATCTTAACACCTCTCCAAAAAGCAACATAGTTTTTTGTCTTATCGGCTAGTGATGATGGACTTGGGTAATACCATGCTGCATCTTTGTTCACTTCGCCGTTCACTATCACATCATAATAGGTTGCTGAGCCTTTCCAGTGGCATACAGTATGGTTTTTGCTATTCTTAAGAAACTCTGTATTTACAGATTCTCGAGGGAAATATTCATTTCCTTCTACATTAATTGTTTCATCACTTTCGGCGATTATTCTATCATTCCAAATTGCTTTCATAATTTTGTGTTTTTGAAGGTGCAAAATATTTGTGGTTTACAGAAATAAATTGCAACAGAATTGTTTAATGTAGTCGTTCTTAGACACTATAACTTACAATCTATATTAACAAAACATTAGGAGTGATTCAAATTATGAAATAATTGCTTTTCATTTTGAGGTGAAATTTAGCACCTATATATACCTATTTATCAATACTACACCATCAGTTATGTTTTTAAGCGTCTACTTCTATAGAGGAATCAAAAAAGAAATCATTCAATAAATTATAATATTCTTCAAAAAAAGCGATGTTTCAGAAATAGATTCTTAATAATCAAAGCCTTAAGAATTACACAACAGTTTTATTCATTTAATTCCCAAAGCGAGTTTAGGTAGTAATGGCGGCTATCGTAAAAGCTATGGCTTACTTTAAAACCTGAAGAATTTGCTAAATCATTAATCATGGCCTCATCGTATTTCTGGGATATTTCCATAAAAATACTTTCTCCTTTTTCGAAAGAAACTTGTTCTTCTAACTTTAATAGATAAACCATTTGTTTCTTTTGGCTAATCAAGAAACTTTTGGTAGCACCACTTTCTTCATCGTAGGTTTCTAGATGTTTGAAAGCTGAAATATCGAAATTAGCCTCTAATTCTCTATTCATTCTACTTAATAGATTCAGATTGAAAGCTGCAGTAAGGCCATGGGGATCGCTATAAGCATTGAGGATGATTTGAGGGTCTTTTTTTAAATCGAAACCAATAAAAAGCTGATCGTGATCCTTCATTTGTTCTCTCAATTTACTCAAGAAACTCACTGCCTTTCCTCTATTAAAATTACCAATATTACTACCTAGAAATAATAAAACCTTGGGAAGGTCCTGATGGTTAAGCTCCTCTAAAAGATGGAAATAATCTCCTATTAATCCTCTGGTTTTTAGTTTAGGGAATTCTTGTTCCAAATCCACTAATAATTGATTCACTGCAGATTCTGAAATATCGATGGGTGCATATTCAAAGTCTATTTCTTTGTTTAGAAAATGATTGAGGAGGATTTTGGTTTTTAATCCGTCTCCGGCACCGAGTTCAACGAGTTCAAAGCTGGACGTGTGGGAGGAGAAAGCCTGATAAATATCTTCCTTTTGTTTTTCGAAAATTTCTAATTCACAGTCGGTCAAATAGTATTCGGGCATGCGCATGATGTCTTGAAAGATTTTACTTCCCCAGTGATCGTAAAAATATTTAGAGGATAAATATTTTTTATCAGCAGATAATCCATCCAAACAATCTTTTGCAAATGCGTTTAGTATAAGTTGTTCCAAAGTATTAGTTTTTGTGGTTTCCATTTGTTTTCTCTTTAGCATTTAAAGAAAATTCACTAGTCTGGTATTCCTGTCTCAAAAGGGTTTTCAGGATCGTTACTCCACTCAAACCATCCTCCGTCAAATACCGAAACTCTTGGAAAACCCATCAGCCATGCATTATAAAAGGCTTCACTACCACGCCAACCAGTACCGCAATAAAAAGCCAGATGTTTATCACCTGTCACTTCTATTTCATCCCAAATGGCTTTGGTTTCATGAAATTCTCTAACTGTATGGTCTAGGTTTCTATAATTCTCCATATGGTAGGCATCGGTACCACAATTGCCAAAAATAGCCCCCGGGATTCTACCTTTTTTCTCAATATAATTATAGCCACTCACCTCACCGATATATTCTGGCCAACTTCTTGTACAAATAATGTCTGCATCTTTTGCTGCTATCATTTCTTTGGCTTGTGGAACATCAACAGCCAATTCTGGTTTAGATGGAATCTGAACCCCAAAATCATTCACTCTAACTTTAGCAACATCTTCTTTGCTAATTTCAAATCCAGCATCTCTCCACGATTGAAATCCTCCATTTAAAACCCGTACATCTTTTACTCCAGCATACATCATAATAAAGGCATTTCTAATGGCGCCAATGTGACCAGCAGCACTTCCAGGGAAATCATCATCATTGTCAGGATCCATGAATTTCCCATATAACACTACTGTGGTATTACTGGTGATACCATGCGCCTCCAAAGCTTCTTTTAATTCTTCAGGAGAACGTCGGTTCCAAGTCTCTGGTGCTTCTAAAGCCAGGGTGTCCAAATCTATGGCACCAGGGATATGGCCGCTTAAATAAGCATCACGGTTGCGATAATGGGAGTGACAAATCACGAATTTATCATTATGATAGTGTTCAGGTTTCTCGCCTTTAATTAAAGCTTGAACCCAGTCTGGATAAACCAAGTGATTGAAACGAGCCAAGCGATCCATTTCAAGCTCTTCATTTTTGACCCATTCGCTTAAAAAATGAGGGTAGATGGCCAGTTTTTCGTATCCTGCTTTTTTGAAGACCTGAGCCAGTTTTTTAGCTTCATCACTCGTATAACTATAAATCACTATTTCTTGATCGGGAAGTATACCTTTGGAACGAATAATCTCTATCCAGTCTAAGTATTTGGTCCAATTTAATGGTAAACACTTGGCCCTTCTAATATGACCTCCTCGTTTTTCTCCTTGTAGAGCCCAGCCATTATAGGCTTCTGTTGGCCGCGCATCAATAAGCCATCCTTTATTATTATCTATAAAGTCTTTTAATTCATTTGTGGAAATTTCTCTGATGTTCATACTTTAATTTTTGGTAGATGTTAAAATTAGGAATTTATCTTGAGTATTGGGGGTATAAGGAGTTTTTTAATAAATCAAAGTTTAATAGTTTTTGTTTTCGGGCAGGGATGTCATCGCTTCAAGAGATGACATCCCTGCCTTTGGCGCACTTCGCGATTTCCTTTGCGTTTTCTTTGCGTGGAATGACGTATTGCATAACTGAAGGAGAAAACGTTTAATTTGTTTAGCCTAGAATCAATTCATTTTTTCCAATTCAGTAACTCCTTGTTTTCCTAGTTCAACGAGTTCTTCTGGACTATGAAACCCTTGCGATAGGAGGATTGCTTCACCTTCTGTGTTAAGAATATATAAGGAAGGATAAGCATCAACTTGAAGCTGACGAGCAATATTAATTCCCTCTCCTTTTTCTGCATCTAAGGTCACATTGATATAGTTTTTATTGAAATATTCTCCAGCTTTTGCATCAGGAAAGGTTCGGTGTTTTAATGCTTTACAAGGTCCACACCAAGAGGCATAAACATCGAGGAAGATAGGTTTGTTTTCTTCTTTTGCTAATTGTAGAATTTCTTCCCAGGAGTCTTCATTAAATTGAATTCCTTTGTCGGGGTTTGTTTCTTGTGCAAAGACGATGGTAGAAAACACCATTAATAATAAGGTGAATATGCTTTTGGTTTTAAGTCGGAAACGACTGCTGATATTTGTTTTCATCATTATAGTTTTTGAAGGTTTTCTATTATTTCTTTTACTGAAGAGCGAGATTTATAATTGGGGTCGAATTGTCGCCAAATAATTTCACCGTCTTTATTGATGATGAAGGTAGCGGGGATGGGTAGATTTTGAGCATCACTGCTATGTGATTTTTTAATTTTAGCACCCAAAGCTATATTATAAGTCATTAATTGGCTGCTCTTTGGTTTGTAATTGACATCGAAAGCGGTGGCGATTCGATAATTCTCATCGTAGAGGAGGGTGAATTGTGCACCAGATTTCTCCGACATTTTTTCTAAATACTCTGGTTTTTCTGGTGATATAGCAATGATGCTTGCTTCTGTTGCTTCTATCATCTGAAGACTATCCTGAAGAGTTGCCAAATGAGTATTACATACCGGGCACCAAAAGCCACGATAGAATACTAAAACCACTGGGCCATATTGTAATGCTTCTTTTAAGATAATGGTTTCATTATTGGCATTTAAAGCAGAAAAGTTTGGAGCCATTTCACCTATAGCTAATCCCTTGGCCTCCTCAACTGATTTTGTGGTTTGGCCTTGAGATATATTAAAGCTGATTATAATTAATATGATAGCGACGATTGTTTTCATTTCGTTTGTTTCTTTATTAGTAGTTTGAGTTTTGAATCCTTACAAATGCATCTTAGTTTTAAGAAATAATTACATTTGTACAAATAATAGAAACAATTGAAGATTAAACGGCACATACTCATTATTTCATTCTTACTGCTTGGGACATCCATTTCTATTGCTCAGAGTCAAAGTGTATGCGATAGCTTAAAACAAACTAGTTTACAGTACTTATCTCCTCAAGAAAAGTTAAATAGCCTATTTCATATCATCGACAGTCTCTACACCAGTAATCCAGAATTATGTTTGGGTTATGGTGAATGTGCTCTTGAATTAGCGGTGAAGAATAATGATGAAAAAGGCAAATTAGGAGCCATGAATAAGCTGGCACATATCTATTGGCAGCAGTCGGATTTTAAATTGGCTTTGTATTATGCTAATCAAGTAAAAATAGAGTCAAATAAGCTTGGATTGAAAAAGGAATATGCCGATGCCTTAATAGTAATCAGCCAGACATACTCTGATCTTGGCGATTATGATAAAAGTTCTGAAATGAGTTTTGAAGCCTTGAAGCTTTTCGAAGAATTAGAAGATAAAAAAGGAATTAGTAAAGCTTTATATCGCGTTGGGAATATTTATTTTGAACAAGAAAAGTGGCAGAAGTCATTGGAATATAATCAACAATCATTAGATATTTCTCGTGAGATAAACGATATCATTGGTATTGCTAGAGGATTGAATAATGTGGCAGCAGATTATGGGAATATGGGTGAGTTCGATAATTTTGAAGATTACATTCGTAAAGCCATTGTCATTAATAAAAAATCAGGAAGAAAGCTTTGGGAAGGAATAAATTACCTTAACCTAGCTATTACTAACCGAGAGAAAGAATCCTATGACACTGCATTCTATTATTATAACAAGGCAGAGGCTCTTTTTGTTGAAATCAATCATGTTCCAAAGCGATGTGCCATTAACACTCAATATTCTAAATATTATGAGGAACTTGAAGACCTAGATAAAAGTTTGGTTTTTGCTAAAAAGGCCTATCAACTTGGCAAGGAAAACCACTTAAAAAAGTCCATTTATGTATCGGCCATGCGATTGCACTATGTTTATAAAGGCCTAGGGAATATAGATAGTGCTTATAAGTATAGCCAGATTCAGTATCAGTTGAAAGATAGTCTGGATTTGGAAAAAAGCATGAACCGCCTATTACAGTTGGAATTACTTTCTGAATTTGAAAAGCAAGAACAGCTGCGAGAAATTGAAAGGGAAAGAATCCAATTTCAATATATCATTACAGCTGTTATAATCGTATCGTTCTTTGTTTTTATCATTCTCATTTTGGTGGCTCGCCATCGCTTAAAAGCCAAAAACGCCATTATAAAAAGGAAAGAGTTAGAAGGTAAACTGGAATCGAAAAACAAAGAGTTAACCTCTAATGTGATGGGCCTGATGCGCAAGAATGAAGTCTTATCAGAACTGGCCACTAAGTTGATGAAGGTGAGAGACGATGCTGTAAAAGATGATACTAAGCTAGCCATTCAAAGAATTGCAAGTGAATTAGAACAATCCACGAATAAAGAAATTTGGGAAGAATTTGAAGTTCGCTTCCAACAAGTTCATACTAGTTTCTACGAAAACTTATTGCAAGAATTTCCCGAGTTGAGTTCTAGTGAACAACGTTTGTGTGCCTTCCTCCGACTCAATATGACCACCAAAGAAATATCAGAATTAACCGGACAAAGAACCTCCTCACTTGAGATAGCACGTTCTCGTCTACGCAAAAAACTAGGAATTACCAATACCAAAGAGAACCTTTCTTCATTTCTCTCTAAGTTTTAAATTTAGCCTCTTCTGTTTTTTTATTCTATAGTTAATCAAATAGTTATTGTTTTTGTTAAGGATTTGTATAGGTCACATTCACATCCATCTAAGGATTTGTATAGGTTGTTTTTTTGTCTTTTGTCCTTCTGAACTTCATCTTTGCTTCGAAAAAATATTGCCGATGGAAAAAGATGAAAATGTCTTAAAACAAGAGAATTCCGATGAATTAAAACTTTTCATTGAGAAAAAGAAAAATCAAAATGAAGTCTTGAAAAAGATGATGGAACAATTGCAAATTCTAAAGCCATCAAATAACAAAAACAACAATAAAAAATAATTCACTATGAAAAAATTTACTTTACACTTGTTACAAACGACTTTAGCACTTTTTATAAGCCTTGGTTTATTCGCTCAAAGCAATAAAAATGTAAATGATGAAGTTCCATTAATACCGCTTTTTGAACTATTTACTAGCTCTACTTGCCCTCCTTGTGCTTATGCCAACCCTATTTTCGATGCCCTCTTAGAAGATAACCCTGGTACATATAGTGTTATTAAGTATCAAACAAACTTTCCTGGAGCTGGAGACCCATATTATACTGCGGAAGTTGGAGCTAGAACATCCTATTATGGTGTCTCATCTGTTCCTTCTTTGTATGTAAATTCAGATCAAATGCATCCAAATGAGTGTACTCAGGAAGTATATGATAGTTATCAGGGTCAAACTACTTATTTAGATATAGAAGTATCTACTGCAGAAATAGACCCTGATAATAATATCACAATAGCAGTTGATTTAAATGCTCTTGCCGACTATCCTGCAGGTCTTAAAGCACAAGTTGTTGTAGTTGAAGGTAGAACATTTGAAAATACAGGAAGCAATGGTGAGTTAGAATTTACACATGTAATGATGAAAATGTTTCCTGATGCCTCTGGTACTACTCTGCCTGCATTAAGCAATGGCGATACCGAAACTTTAAATTTTTCTTATGATATGAGTTCTACTAATATGGAAACTCAAAACGACTTACACGTGATTGTATTTGTTCAGGACGACAGCGATAAAAGTTTGGTTCAATCAAAACAAGTTCCAGTAGTGAGTAGTATGACAGATTATACTATTACAATAAATGTAGTAGATGCCAATAATACTCCAGTTGAAGGTGCCGAACTATTTTTAGAATATGGTGGGGTGAAATTTACTGATGCTTCAGGTCAGATTATGTACGAAGCTGTTTTACCTGGTTCTTATGATTATGAAATTGTTGCATCTGGTCTTATTCCAGCTGAAGGAACTATTGATGTAGTTGATCAAGACGTTATAGAAGTTATAATTATGGCTGATCCGGGTTATTACTACTATGAAGATTTCACAACCGATATCCCTGATAGTTATACTGTTATCAATGAAACGGGTGGTAATTATATTTATCATTATGATGGTAGAATTCTCTTTTTTAGACAAAGTGATGATTTATCACCAATGATTATGGCAACTGAACAGATTAACATTACCCCTGGAGAAAAGATATTTTTTGATATAGGTGAAGATAGTGGTTTTCCAATGGAAATGGTTTTTGGAATCATGTCGGATCCAACAGATCCAGAATCATTTGTTGATATTATGACTATTATTCCAACAACAGAATGGGAGACATATGAACTTCTATTGGAGGATCTCCCAACAGAAGACACAGATATTTTCTTTGCATGGAAACATAACTCCTTAGAGGGTAACTGTAGCTTTGATAATATTAAAATCAATTATAAAGAGGGAACAGAAACTTATGAAGTAGCGTTTAATGTTATTGATCAGGAATCAAACGCTATTGAAGGTGCTGAGGTAAATTTAGAGTCTTATGGAATATTAACTACTGATGACTTGGGCTTTATCAATTATCAAGATGTGACACCTGGTATTTACGAGTTTACTACTACAAAAGATGGTTACGAGTCAGCTAGTGGATCGATTACTGTTATTGATGATGATATATTCGAAGTTGTAGAAATGACGGCTTTTGTTTCTCATTATAGCATAAGCTATACAGTATTAGATGGTTCCATACCCCTTGGAGGAGCTGAAATCACCATCGATGGAGAAACACAAACCACAAATGCTTCAGGCCAAACCACATTTGAAAATTACGAGGATGGTACCTATGATTACTCAATAAGTTTAAATGGCTTTGAAGCCTTTGATGACCAAGTTATAGTTGATGGAGAAGATGTAGACATAGAAGTGAATTTAGTAATTGATGGGCTTGTAAATATGAATAATCAAAAACTATTGCTATATCCAAATCCTAGCTCTGATTTTATGAATATAAAACTTGACAAAGAAATTCGGTCTATTGCACTATATGATATGACTGGTGAGCTATTGAATACTTTCCAAGTCGGAACAGAAGAGTTTAAATTGGATGTTTCTAAGTATAGAAAAGGAATTTATTTATTGATACTAAATACAAATGAGATTGTCATCACTAAAAAGGTGATAATTGAGTAGGTTAATTTCATGATGGATGGAGAGCTAGCTCGGTAAAAGGGCTGGCTTTCCTTTTTTATGGAGGCCCTATTTTTTAAAGAAATTCACTACAAAAATAATAATTACTGCGCCTGCCGTTGCAGCAATTAATGTTCCTAACAAACCATTTCCAAAATTAATTCCGATCAAGGAAAAACCCCAACTTCCTAATAGTGAACCAGCAATTCCAAGGATTAGATTGATGATCCATCCAAAGCCAGTTCCTTTTACTAAATATCCCGCAATAAAACCGGCAAATAGGCCAATAATAATAACTCCGATAATACTCATAATTGTTCTTTTGGTTAAATAAAGAACTAAAGATAAGAAAAATACAGATGAAATTGCAATAGCTTATTGGGTTATAATGAGGATTTTCCCCGAAGAAATAGTTTTGTCATCTACCCTAAATTGAGAATAATAAATACCATCAAGTTTATTTTGAGGATGCCAAATAATAGAGTTTGTGTTCTCAGGAATCATTATTTTCTCTAAAAGAATCCCACTAGAATTAAAGATACTGATTTCGCCATTAGTACTTTGAGCAGGGAAAGTAAAAACAGTAGATTGAGTAATGGGGTTGGGGGCATTTTTTAGCCTTATATTGGTGCTGCCGAGATTGAAAATTCCTTGAGCTTCAGCTTTGATCCTAATTCCTACGGGTCGATGATCGCTCACCTTGTTTTCATACTCGTTAAATCCACCATAAAAATGATCATCTAATCTGATAACCTCACAAGAAGAACCATCTTGTTCCACCTGTTCAAACAATTCGTTGGTCAACAAGATATGATCTAAATGCGATGGCCAATCAGGATAAGACCATCCAGAACTACTGCTTTCAGCTATTCTCATATCGGCAAAACTATATTTGCTAGGTTTAGAAAGGAAAGTGGTGAATACATTATCTTGGGATCTATCTGTGATTTCATCGTTCATATCCCCCAATACTATCACCTTATCATTGCTTAAATTGCCTTCAATATAATCATCTAATAGATTACAAGCTCTAAGCCTTCTGGCTTCTTCATCACCTGTATCATAGGGATCTAAATTGCCATCTCCACAACATTTCAGATGATTATTGATGATATAATAAATCTCATTTCTGAACTTTATTTTTACAATCAAAGGAGAACGAGGAAAGGGACTCCAGTAATTAGAGGAAGTATAAATCTCATACCTATCCATCACTTGAACCTCCGATTTTTTAAAGAGGTAAGCCAAGCTCTGGTAATCATCATTTAAATAATAGCCATCATAATCAGCAAGTTGATTTATTAATTGCTGAAAAGAAGTTTTACTATCTACTTCCTGGACTGCAATAATTTCAGCATCCAATGCATCAACAATTCCCTTTACATTATTAATGGTAGTTTGCCCTTCTTTGGGAAACCATTCTATATTCCAACTCACTATATCTAAAGTATTGTCGGTCCCAAAATGTAAATCAGGAAAACTTTGAGTAAAGGCTTTATTGCTAAATATAAGTACGGCTAATACTAGTATGATGTATCTGTGTTTTTTCATAGCCTGTAAATGTCGGTAAAATATCTATTCCTTTTTATTGATCTGTTCTCGGCCTCAGAATCGAGTATTCTTCAGGGATAAATATGGTATGGCATCGTTACACTATTTGGAAAAAATCATTAAGCATTATAGAACAAGTGCCCTTTTCTTAACCATAAAATCGAAGGAATATGGTAACAGTGCAAAAAAAAGACCCGGATATCAGAGTCTCTTTTGCAAGATATATTGGCCGTTTATTTCAAGATTAATTTTGAAGTTCGGCCATAATTACCCTGGGATACAATACGATATAAATATACGCCTCGAGGAAGACTTCCTAGGTTTAGTTTTAAGCTAGATTCCCCTTTTAATTCCTGAACAAAAGATAATTCACCTAGTGCATTATAAACCTCAACGGATCCTTGCTCTAAATTCAACTGGGCTACATCAACATAAACTATATCTTGTGCTGGATTTGGGTAAACATCTACAGCTAAATCAGAATTAACTTCACCAATAGACGTTGTCGTACCATCATAAGTAAAGGTAACTGAAATGGTATCATTAAGATTATCAATATTAAAAAAGGTATAGCGAAGAACAGCATTTCCATAAACACCATTAGCCTGATAATGTGCCGAAAAAACTCCTGCATTACCAATCATTTCGCCTGCGGCAATAGGCCATGAGTTAGGTGTTTCCATAGTTCCTGGTGCAAAGCAACTTCCTAAACCACAGAAATAATTAGTAGATCCTTCAGGAACGGAAACCTCCTCTAATCTAATTTTAATTTCAATATCATTAGCTGAGATATTTTTAGCAAATAATTCTGGAGATACTGTTTCCCAATCAACAGGGTCTACAAGTATCACATGATTCTGACCATTTACAAATTCGTTATTATCATGATCAAATAATTGCAAACTCCCTTGTCCTAACAAAAAAGAGGCTTGTAGTAATAATACAAAAAAAAGTAGGTTTCTTTTCATAGGTATTTTTTTAAAAATTTAAATATTCATTAATTAAGCCTCAAAATTACATAAAAGTTTATTACATATTACAATTGAAGCATAAATTATTCGTAAAGTTAATATGACTTATTAAATTAATTATATAAGTTAGGATTACTAGATCAATAATAGCACATTAGATATCATTTTGTAATGTATCTGTGACTTAACACCAACTTGTATTTTATTTCCTGATTCGCAAGGTTAATAAGCTATAAATAGTAGTGAGATATCTATCCCGTTATACTGATTTGGATTAAGCGTTCAATATCGAGGATCTCAATGTGCTTATCCTGAACTTTCAATATGCCTTCTCTATTGAATTTGGATAGCGTATTGATAACACTCTCTTTGGAATAACCAAGCATTTTAGCTAGCTCTATCCTATTAACGGGTAAAGAAAAAGAGGTAGATTGATAAACCTGACTGAAATCATTGAGGATGATAGATAGAGCGCCATCAATATTCTTATGATTAAATCTTGTGATATGATGTACCAAGCGGTTGGTGATGGCAGAGGTGTGGCGAATGAGTTGACAAGCAAAGCTTCCATTATTCTGTACAAATTTTTCAAAGAGTTTGATATCGAAAATACTGATTTTTGTCTTTTCTAAGGCCATGGCCGAAAACTCAAAATTATGACTGGCAAAAGTACAGATAATTCCAACGAAGGACTGTGCTTGAATTAATCCAACAGTGGAGGTATGGCTGTCATTAACCACATCTAATTTGGCTAAACCTTCCTCTAAAAACATAATATTACTGGCCACAAAGCCTTTTTTGATGATGGTTTCTCCTGCTTCAAATTCGATAGTGACTTTACTATTAAAAAGCTCCTCCTTTTCTTCTTGACTTAAAGCCTCAAAGCAATTTTTGGCACTAACAGCTTGCTCAACTGGTTTCGAAATGGTATTAAATAGTTCGTCTAACATGGCGTTTGTGATTTAGATCATCATTGCATTAAATGATGAATGATGCAAAATTACATGATTTATCATGAAATCTTATGAATCATTTTATAATTTGAACTATCGCCTAAAAAATACCTTTGTGATTTAAATAACAACTAAAAAATATTAAAATGGCAGATTTAAAATTTAGAGTAAAAGCACATAGCGAAAACCCTACAAAAACCATAGTAAAGGCAAGAGGATTTGAAATTATTGTAGATGAACCTGAAGATTTAGGTGGCACTAATGCCGCAGCAAACCCAGTAGAATATGTTTTAGCAGCTTATGCAGGTTGCTTAAATGTAATGGCTCATGTGTGTGCTCAGGAATTGAATATTGCATTGAAAGGAATTAAAATAGACATTGTGGGTACCTTAAATCCAGATCGTTTATTTGGAAAATCATTTGAGGAAAGAGCAGGTTATAAGGAGATCAAAGTTACTTTAAAACCAGATTGTGAAGCTAGTGATGAGATTATTGAGAAATGGAAATTAGCCATTCTCGATCGCTGCCCAGTTGGCGATAATCTTAAAAACACCACTGAGATTGTGGTTGCGGTGAAGTAATACAAACTAATTATATATTGCGGAAGTTTGGCTAATGGGCTGGACTTCCTTTTTTTATTGAACCCGTTGATAAGGAAATTTCATTTCTTGCTGTTTTCCAGCATCTTCAATCACCACGTAGATATTGATTTCATCTTTGCTGATTCTTTCCAAGGTAAAGCCTTCGAAAAACACTTTATTGGGAGTCACTTTCACCAATTTAAAATCGTGGGTTTCGTCTTTCTCTTCCCATCCTTTTAGGTCTCCATGGAAGTGTTTTAGTCTTAAAATCAGGCTTTCTTCTTCTTCCGTGATGACCATGATCTCGTAAAAGCTAACCTGCTCGTCTACTAATAGCTTAAAAGAACCCATCATTGAATTGCCCTTTGGAGGTGTCCATAATTCTTCGGTAATGCCTCCGAAAGCTTCTCCCTGCCAATGTCCAGCTAACCATTTCACCACTTCCAAATTAGCCTTAGGTGAGGTTTCACCATCCTCTAAAAACGTAGTATTAGGGAATTCACTTTGTGACATTAATGTACTTGAGAAAGCTATAAATAGGATTCCTATAACAAATATTGATTTTTTCATAAGACGGGGTTTAAAAAAGGCTGTCCAAAACTAATGATCTCACATTAATGGGACAGCCCTCAAATACAATTATTTAAACCGAAGCTTTGAAGCTTTTTGCTGCTTCAACAAGCTTTGGTAATACTTCTTTTAAATCGCCAATAATACCATAGTCAGCAGCACCAAAAATTGGAGCTTCTGCATCGGTATTTATTGCTACGATTACTTTGGACGAGCTCACACCAGCTAAATGTTGGATGGCTCCAGAAATACCAAAAGCAAAGTATAAATTTGGAGCAATTACTTTTCCGGTTTGTCCCACATGCTCTTCATGTCCACGCCAGCCCTCATCAGAAACCGGTCTAGAACAAGCTGTGGCCGCACCCAAAACTTGGGCTAATTCTTCAACAGGTCCCCAGTTTTCTGGAGCTTTCATTCCTCTACCTGCAGAAACCACAATATCTGCATCGCTCAATAGTAATTTGTCTGTTACTTTATCCACGGACATCAATTCTGTTTTAAGCTCTTCGGCGCCTATGCCTGCATCAAATACTTCATGAGCAAAAGGAAGTTCATTTTCCATCAGCATAAAAGAGTTTTGCGCTAAAGTGATAACTTTATTTCGGGTATTTACTTGTTGTACTCCCTGTGCTTTTCCGCTAAACACATTCTTTTGAACTTGGAAAGGCTCTATAGATAAAGGAAGAGCAGTAGCTCCACTTACTAATCCAGCCTTTAGTCTAACAGCTACTCTTGGTGCTATTCCTTTACCCGTATTATTATTGGCCATCACTATAATTTTGCAGTCTTGAGTTTGAGCTGCAGCAGAAATAGTTTTAGAATAAACAGCATTATCTAGGCTTTTATAAATATCGCCTTTTGCACTTAATATTTTGGATGCTCCGTATTTGGAGAGTTCTTGTAATTCGGTTTCACTTACATCACCAATGGAGAGCACTGTGACATCCCCTCCTGTTTTTTCAGCCATAGCTTTGGCATAAGAAACCAATTCAAAAGAAGACTTCTTAAACTTTCCATCCCAATTTTCTAAATAAACTAATATTGACATTTTCTTCTTTTTTAGGTTTATAATACTTTGGCTTCTTCATGTAATAATCTGAATAAGTCAGCTATATTCTCACTATCCAGCATTTTTACTGGAGGTTTAGCAGGTGGCAATTCAAAGGAAATAAACTCAGAATTTAAATCTGAAGCAATTTCGGGAACCACTACTAAAGGCTTTTTACGAGCCATCATGATTCCACGCATGGCTGGTATTCTTGGGTCAAGAGCAATTCCTTTTTGTACCACAGCAACTACTGGCAACGCTATTTTTAAAGTTTCAGAACCGCCATCAACTGCTCTTTTCATTATTAAATCATCACCTTCTAATTCGATATTAGATACCGAAGAAACAGAAGGAATTTCTAAAAATTCAGCCAGCATTCCACCCACAGCTGATCCGTTATAATCAGCAGAATCAATTCCTGCCAAAATGAGGTCGTAATTATTTTCTTTAAGGTAAGCTGCAATTTGAGCTGCCACTTGAAAGTCATCACTAGGTAGACTATCTATTCTCACCGCGTCGTCGGCACCAACAGCTAGAGCTTTCCTTAAGGTAGGCTCCACCATTTTGTCACCAACGGTGATAACGCTAATCTTTTCAATCATTCCACCAGATTTTTCTTTTAATTCCAAAGCTCTGGTTAAGGCTAGTTCGTCCCAAGGGTTAATCACCCATTGAACGCCATTCATATCCACCGCTTTTTGATCACCACTGAGCTTAATCTTAGTAGTAGTATCGGGGACATTGCTAATACAAACTAATATCTTCATTATATTTAGGTTTAATAGTATTTAATTTTATCTCTATTTATTTTAAACGAGGTATTTGGGGTTTGTAGACTGAAGCTCGGAGCATGAAGTGAATTTCATACTCGTTCTAAAGCCTGAATTTCATTACAAACTTTCTTCATTACCTCTTTACCCTTTGCTCAAAACTCTTTGCCCTTTCATATTCAAAATTTCACGCAAAGAAAATGCAAAGATGAATCGCGAAGAACGCATAAGAAATTAAAGTATGAAGCTTATTCGAATGTCAAATTGAACTTTAAATATATGAACTTTGAACCAAAAATCGAACTTCTAACTCTTTGCTTCCGATTTCCCTTTATATTTCCAACTTCGTACTTCCATCTTCCCTCTATGCTCTTCCCTCATCTTATTTAATCAGGCTGCGAGAAATCACTATCTTTTGAACTTCAGAAGTGCCTTCGTATATCTGAGTTAGTTTGGCTTCACGCATTAATCTTTCCACATGGTATTCTCTCACATAACCATAACCACCATGAATCTGAACAGCTTCTGTAGTTACTTCCATGGCTATATCGGCTGCGTATTGCTTGGCCATGGCTGAAGCCACACCGTAAGGCTGGTCATTATCTTTTAGCCAAGCTGCTTTTAGGCAAAGGTTTCTGGCATTTTCAATTTTTACTGCCATATCAGACAGCTTAAAAGCCACCGATTGGTGATTGAAGATCTCTGTTCCAAATGCTTTTCTTTCTTGAGAATACTGTAATGCTCTTTCAAAGGCTCCACTTGCTATTCCTAGGGCTTGTGAGGCAATTCCAATACGTCCGCCTTCTAAAGTTTTCATGGCAAATTTGAATCCGAAGCCATCCTCACCTATTCTGTTTTCCTTGGGAACTTTCACATCGTTAAACATCACCGAGTGTGTATCACTACTGCGCATTCCCATCTTATTTTCATGAGGGCCTAAGGTGATTCCAGGACTGTCTTTCTCCACTATAAAGGCATTGATTCCTTTATGTCCTTTTTCAGGATGTGTATGCGCAATCACGATATAGGTAGATGCGGAGTTGGCATTGGTAATCCAGTTTTTGGTACCATTCAATAGATAATGGTCACCCATATCTTTGGCGGAGGTTCTTTGCATAGTAGCATCGGAGCCAGCCTCAGGTTCTGAAAGTAAAAAGGCGCCAATCTTTTCACCAGTAGCTAAAGGGCGCAGATATTTATTCCTTTGCTCATCATTACCATATTTTTCCAGCCCATAACATACTAATGAATTATTTACAGACATCACCACTGAAACGGAGGAGTCTATCTTAGATATTTCTTCCATGGCCAAAACATAGGAAATGGTATCCATTCCACCTCCATCCCATTCTTCGCCTACCAGCATTCCAAGGAAGCCGAGTTCAGCCAAGTTTTTGATATGTTCTGTAGGGTAAATGGCTTTTTCATCTCTTTCAATAACGTCTTTAATTAACTCACGCTGAGCATAATCTCTAGCGGCCTGCTGAATCATTATTTGCTCTTCAGTAAATTCAAAATTCATGATATGTTTTTTTAGGTTTTTACTTTTATTTGGTTGAATAGGTAAAGGTTTTCTTATTTGGACAGCTAAGTTACAAAATTATACTATGCTTGCATAATATTATAATTTTTTTATCATTTCTATTCGGGTAGAAATTAGAGGATTGAAAGGAAAATTGGGAATGTGTTGGTTGTGTTTTTGGGGATGTAATATGCGAGTGTATATATGGAGGCGAATCCAATAAAATAATAAAGCCCGCTTCGAGAGGAAGCAGGCTTTATCATTTTGTTAAAATATATCTACTTAAGTCGACTGGTAATTTGGTCGACTACAGTTTCATAGGTTCGTAAAACACGGTCCCATTCCGCAAATTTATGATCGCTTTTTACACTGGTACCCGATTCTCCGATTTCACTAACTAGTTTTATTTTATAGCTTAGAGGATCTAAACTTCCAATTTTGACAATGATACGAGTCCTTACTGCAGCATTAGGGAAGGTTTGCATATTCCATGCTGTTCTAAGATATCCCGTTTCACGGTCAGCAATTTCTATGACATCGAAATAATTGGTGACCACTTGGTTTAAAATTTTCCAGCTTTCTATGTTGTCTCTATTGGGATTAAGTTCAACTTCAATATCTGTATTAGCTATATCTGTTTGTATAGATGCATCATAAGCAGGATCTGGAAGCATCTCGTAATACTTGGTTTTGGATGGCTTTGGAAAGCCCTTCTTATTGCATATAGTTTCTTCTACGTCAAGAAATCCACTTCTTTCAATATTGATGGTAACACAGGCATTGCTTAACACAACGACCTCGGCCTGTCCTGTTCCAACTTTAATTCCATTAGAGTATATGGCGGCGTCGGGTTCGGAGCAACTGACCAATACTTTTTTCTTCCCTGCTAATGCTGAGAAACTTAATCCTGCGATAAGAATAAAACTTAATAAAACTTTGATGCTAGTGTACTTCATAAAATAGAGTTTTTGCAAAAATATAAAATATGGGAGGATGGTGGAAAATAAAGTGTTAACCAAAGTTTAATTAAAACTCTGATTTTATTTGTTCCACCCATTTTGTTACTCGTTCTTCACTTAATTCTGGTTGAATATCTTCATCGAGGGCTAAGCCTACAAAAAAGCCATTATCTTGAGCTTCAGAATCTTCATGATCGTATCCTTCTGTAGACCATTTCCCAATTACTTTGGCGCCTTTATTAAGGATTTGTTCGTGCAGAACGGCCATTCCATCAACAAAGTGCATAGGCCAACGAACTTGATCACCTAATCCAAAAAGAGCTACCTTTTTATCACTTATCCCAACAGTATCTAATTGATTGATAAAAGCAGGCCAAGGGTCAGAATTGTCTTTATTGTCCCAAGTTTCACTTCCAACTGTTGAACAACCGATGATATATTGCTCTGCATTTCTTAGGTCTTCATCATTTACCTGATCGATAGATTTCATTTCCAGATTCTCATGTTTATCTGAAATAAGTTGCGCACATTTTTCTACGTTTCCCTCTTTAGGCCAATACATTAAAATTGTCTTCTTCATCTGATTATTTTTTATCTATTGAGGTTTGGCAATGTAACTAATGTTTAGCGTATCAATTTTATACTTCCACTTTGTTCTTATTGCAAAAGCTAGCCCAATAAGTATTTATTATTATTTTTTGTGTGATTATTGCGGCCATAAAGTCTTAAAAAAGACATTTACACCATTTTGTAAAATTAAAAAAAAAACAAAATAGACGACGATTTTTATTTAGGAGCGGGTTTTATTAAAACTCAGACTCTCATTGATCTAAATCACGGTCAATTTTTAGTGTGATAAGCCCGATTCTCTCCTTCAATCATTCCCATGAGTCCTTAAGTAAGTTCTTCCTTAGTAATCACACCTTCATCCAATAATTCTCGGAGTACAATTTCTGTCATGTCGCTTTTAAATTGAAATTCAAAACGAATATCCATCACGTAAGCTTTTAAACGCATTTTTAAATAAGATCGATGTTGTTTCACCTCGTTGAAAAACAAAACGTTAATAGGTTTGTTTAAGTATACGTAACGAGATACTTGGGCGCTTTCTGTTGCTATTTTTCTAACTCTTTGTGTGTCCACATCTATGGGTAAATAGATTTCGGCAACCACTTGGCAATTAAGCTCTCCAGAATTGGAATTAGAGACTGCAGAGTTCACTAGTTCAGAGTTGGGTACAGAAACCACAGAATCATCGGGAGTAACCAATCGGGTGGCGCGTAATCCAATTTCTAGAACTTCGCCATAGTGTTTTCCACTATCTATTTTATCACCTACTTTAAAGGGTCGATCTAGAATAAGAGCCATTCCACCAAAAACATTCTTCAACATGTCTTGAGCTGCAAAACCAACGGCTATACCAATGGAAGCTGTGAATGCTAAAATGGTTTCGAATGGTGGATTAAATATCCCTTTAATGATAGCAAAAATGATAATGGTCCACATCACGATTCGGAAAACCGGAATAAAGCCTTTGATGGCGATTCGAAGTTTAGCTGAGCGTTCAGAAATAAGTACTAAAACATTGATAATCAATTGTATGAAATAGTAGGCTAAGATAAGAATGACCACCGTCCAGAATATCTTAGGAATAGAAATCACTTCTAATACTTCTTTGGGTTTGTTGGGTACATTTTCACCAATATCATTTAGAATAGTGGATTCATTTTTTTCTGTTGAAACTGCTGTGATTTCAGCCTTTTCTTTCGGAGCCTTAGTTATGGTTTCTACTTGAAGACTATCTTTGATGGCCTCCTCCATTGTTGTGCTGTCTTGTTGAGTAAAACCAATCGCTGAAATGATCAATAATGAAAGCGTCAGGACAAATAGGAGGGTTTTGTGTTCTATCTTTTTCATTAGTTGATAAAATTATGTGAACGTAATAAATCAACCACTTGTCTGAAAATGATGGGGTTGATATTGTATTTCTCTTTAGGCTTAATGAGTAGCCCTTTTTCTAACATAGGAATCAGATCGTTTCGGCAAATATACTCTGGAGCTTTAAACACCTGAGAATAATCTTCTATTATCAATCCATCGTGAACCAAAATAGCATGCAGGGCAAATAAATAATTAGAAGGAAGATCTTTATCAAAGGAAACATCGAAATCTCTTAAGGATTGGATTTTTATGGTATCCTCATTAATTCCGTGGGTAGAGCGAAGCCAATAGAGTTGGGCCAAACTCACATTTCCATTCGACATTTGATTGAGCTCTTTGAAGAAAGATTTTTTTAAATAGGCTTGTTGGTCTTTATCATTTAACTTGATATAAGATTTAGAAGTAATTTGGCTTTCTGAGGGCTCAAAATCGATTTTATAGCCGCTTAAATAATTTCTCTTTAAGATGATTTCTTCTGTGTTTTCATCAGTGAATCTTTGCAGATGAACCTCATTGATAAATACAGATGAAATCTTTAAGGTTTTTTCTAAATATTCCCAGGAGTAGGAGGTATAAGTCCCCAACCAAAATATTTTTTTTGAAGTGCTAGTCATTAAATCGAAGAGCATTTTTTGGCAGCCAAAACCCCTAACTTTCTTCAAGTAGAGATGTTGGAGGTTTTCAATGATGATAATTTGTTCCTCTTTTAATTGATTCACATGGGCAATAATCTGGTCATTACTAGTAAAGCTTTCCTGCTTAAAAATCTGAGCAAAAAAGGCGAAGTAGGCGTCGAACTCATAAATTTTATTTCCAAGTATATGATGCCTAACAGGTATTTCTTTATCGATGCTTTTGAGGAAATAGAGGAGGAGAGAAGTGATTCCACTTCCTTTTTCACCTATGATGGCAGTGGTGACAAAGCGACCTTTTTCCCAACTACTAAAGCCATGTTGAAGCTTTTCTAATTCTTCTTTTCGGTCTACAAAAAAGCGCTCCTCATCAGTAGGGGTTAGTTGATACAGTCTTTGATAAACAAAGGGGAGCTTTTTTAGTGAGTCCTCTGTTTTGCGAAGAAAGTCAGACAGCTCATGAGAAATATGAGGCTTTTCATTAATCATGCCCAGCTTTTTCTTGACTTCATTGATATAGGTAATGGTGGTGGCAAACTGGGTTTTTAGAAAATCTATTGATTTGGGTAGGAAATTGATGATCCATTCCCAAGCTTCTTTGCGAATCCTCTTGGAGCGCTCAATAGCTCTGATTCTTACAATCTTAACGTTAAGCTCTAATATATTCTCCGTATTTTTTAACTTTTGGATTTCTGTATTGAAATTATTGATGGTAGCTTGTAATTTTTCTAATGGATCCACCTTGATTTTATCCATTAAACTGCTGGCTTCATCTAAATGAACCAAAGCCCTATCGTATCCTTCAGTAACTACTTGTATGCTTTCTTTTAATGCCGTTTTTTTCTCTTGGAGCATCATTTCTGCTGATTCTAGACTAAAATCGCTCACGGTACCTAAAGCCAAAAGCTTTACTCTAGATTTTTCCAAGTGCTCCTCTACAAACTGCTCTATTTCTAAAATCGAGGTCTTAAAATGAGGCAGAGCCTCAAAATTGAGGAGGTCACGCAATGAAAGCCAATTGATATCACTGTTTTTTATTCCTCCCTCGTAATTTTTATTCTTTACAAAGCTTCTTTTGTCTGAGATTTTCTCCACCAAGTTCATGGTTTGGGTATTGAAAAGCTCTAAGTTTCTATTGATATTTCCGGAGAGTTTATCAATGGTCTTAGCCAATATGTTTTCAATGAATTCATCTTGATTCTTTTTTCTTTCCCCTTTAAGGGTGGACTTCAATTCTTTAACAGTGCTGCTTTTTTCTAGAATGGTTTTTGAAGAGTTGTTGATGAATTCGCGAAGTAATTCTAGGTTGAAATTCAGGTTTTCGTTGATATAAAGGCTTATTTTGTCGTGAAGGTCAACGTAATTGTCTAGAACACTTACATAGAGCCAAACTATTTCCACATCTACGGTCCAATCATCGAGTAGTGTTTTATGTGTATTCTTCCATTTGAGCAAACTGTCATTATAGGATTTAACAATTTTCGTTTGTTGGTCTTTTATATTGGAATTTCTAAATTTATTATTTGATAAATCTGGTGTATCTGCAATTAGTATAGCTTTATCAAGTTCAATGAAGGCTTGAAATAAGGTATTCTCAATATTGCCACTTATTTGCTGTTCAAAATGGCTTATCTTCTTTTCTAAGGTATCTAAAAGTGCTGAAAAATCAGTTTTAGAAAGAATTTCAGAGAGCTCCACTGATTCATTTTCTTTAATGCCATTTTGTAAACGATCTTCTAAAGCTTCATCAAATTCCCAAACTGCCAATAAAATTTGACTCTTGTTTAGCATCAAGTCTTCTAAAATAGGCTTCATCAATTCATCCATTCTTATGCCGAGATATTTTTCTAGCATAGATTGATAAGGAATTTTTCTTCTTCTATAGGATTGGAGATCCAGCGGTGTTTTTTTGAAAAGACGACGGAAAAAATTGTAAAACTTCTTTTTGCTTCTTGTGGCTTTTAACAAAAAATTCAGCCTTATTTTTTGAAAAAACTGGGGGAGTCTAAGTTTATTATTTATTTGATATCCTTCAAATACTTCCTTTCTAATAATACTTTTTGGATTGGTTTTAATGAGTTTGTCGAGTATTTGTTGGTATTGGCCAGAACTGTGGATATGGTCATAGTTTATAATGGCTTCTTGGCTTTTTTGGAGTAAATCGAGTATGCTCTCTTTAAATTCTCGAAGGTGAGCATAGCTACTTAAATCCTGAATATCTAATTCTCCTAGTTTCTCATATCTCAATTTATAGGCATCTACAAAGTTAGAAAACTCTCCAATACTCATTTGATAGTAATGGGAAATCCCATCTAACAATGGCTGATGCGATTGATCCCACAATAGTTTCAGTTCTTTATTCTTAAAGTCAGCTCTCTCTTCCATACTTTTTAATTTCCTGCTAAAAATACACTTTTCTAATAAATAATGGCCACTCTCTTCCAAAACAATGCTGTTTAAGCCAACTAAATGTTCAGTTTTGATGTCTTATACTTGCCATAATCATTAAAAAAGTTAAAAATAGTATAAGCTTTGGCATAATTGATGCTGAAGTGTATAGAAGGAATTAAATATGGATTATATTCGCCGGCTATTATAGAGTATCAAATGTTAACAATCATTATATCAAACTTAAAAACAAAAAGTACATGAAAAAATTTAAATTTATTTTATTATTTGTTGCAGCCCTAGGAATGGGTTTAACATCTTGTAGTAAAGACGATGACGAAACACCTGTAGACGTAACACCAAACATCGATTTTAAAGGTGGTAATGAGTATATTAGTGCAGATGCTGTTGTGACTGCTGGTCAAGATTTTACTATTGGTATAACTGCTTCTTCTAATGCAAATTCAGGTAAAAAACTAAAGTCAGTAAAATATACAGTGACTTCAAACAATGTTGTGGTATTAGAATTTGATTCTGTTTTCAACGAAACGTCTTATAATCTTGATTATGTATTTAATATGTCTGATCCAGGTGCTGGCGTTTTCAAGTTCGTTGTGACTGATAAAGACGATCAAACAAATACAATTTCATTAACTGTTACTGCAGAATCTGCTGATACTCCTCTTGGAGTTGCTGAAGATACTTATTTTGAAAGAGTAGGTGGAGCTGCAGGAACAGGGCTAGATGGATTTGGTTTAAAATGGACTAGCAATGTAGAAAGAGCTACTTATGCCGTTCTTGCCAAAGATGCTGCTACTAAATTAGTACAGTTAACGGCTGCTGAGTGGACAAGTATTACAACTGTTGAAGCTTTAACTGCTGCGGTTGATGCTGCTGCTGACATGGCTGATTTTAGAGGTATCTCTACATCTGCTGATGGTGATTATGACGATGTATTAGGTGTTATCTATAATGGTGAATATTATATGATTCACTTAACTAGTGCTACTGTTGCTGTTGATGCGGTAAATGGAACTACTGTTAAAATTTACGGTCAGTCTAAAAAATAGGCTGCAATTTTTTTAGAAAGATCCCCCTTTGGTTAATTCCTGAGGGGGATTTTTTTGGGTCAAGGTAAAATTCTGGGGGGAATTGATTTTGTATTCATCAATAATTATTACAGTTTAGACTGTTTGTTCTGCATTTGTGGTGATATTTTGAAAGGTAAATCTTATGTGTCTTCATACTTTTTTTTGGAAAAAAGTAAGCAAAAATCCATCCCAAACAATTGCCTACCCTCCTCTTCCAGAATATTGATTTAGCAAGCAAAGTTGAAAATAATGACCTTTGAATTGTAGATGTTTTCCAGATTTTAAAGCCTTATTTTTACAGCTTACTTCTCTTATGTCATTATTTAAAAGCTAAAGCACTGACGCTTCGGTCAGCACAAGTCCTTTGCTGTTAAATCTAATATTCTGAAATTCACCTCTAAAGCCGCTTTCTGTTTGGGAGAGGCCTTCCCGCGGTCTCCGAAATAAGTTAAATAGTATATATAATAATTTGTGTATCAGACAATAACCATTCTAATGAAAGCACACCTGATGCTATGCAAAGTTTATAAAGACTTCCGCAGGAATGTCACTATAAGGAGGAGTTTATACTGACATGCAATCGTCATCATTTATTGTTTTCCGGAAAGGCATTTGTGAAGTAGTCTTTGATATATAGCGGAAGCCTGTCTAACTGCGAAAGCCAGGTAGATTTTGTAACGCTTTTTCAGAAAGTGTTGAAGAAATATATGAGCAAGCTTTTTCAGATTAAATGAACCATTTGAGTAATATATTTATTAATAAAAGCTTCCTAAATAAACAAGAGAAAAATGACAGTTTGTCCATCCCCAAGAAAAACATGTTGATCCGTTACACCCTTTATAAAATTGAAAGAGTCTCAGCGGGGAACTGAGACTCTAACAGAATTAACCAAAACCTAATTATTATGAAAAATCAATATTTGTGTCTTTTATATCATGTGTTCTAACACTACCATCATGATGACTATTAGAACAATAAACAAATAAAACTCAGTTTTTACACCTTTAAATATTCTCATTGTTTATCTAAATTGTTTAAGGCAAAGATACAGTAAGCTCATCGGATCAGAACTCGTGCTAAAGACTTAATGATCTGGAGGTTTCAACTAGGTGATTTTACTGAGGACAGAAGGGATGGTATAGGCCGAAAAAAAGCTACAATTGAAATTTCAATTGCAGCTTTCTTTTCCTTTTTTTCTTCCTTTAAGGCGTTGACCCACCAGGGCTCGAACCTGGACTCTTTTGAACCAAAATCAAACGTGTTGCCAGTTACACCATGGGTCAATTGCTTATTGCGGTGCAAAAATAGTACTTTTTTGTAAACCACAAAACAAAGATGAAAATATTTTTAATATTTAGGCGTTTCCCGCAGTGGCAGCGGCTGCAGCCATGGCTTCCATTTCCTTATCGAAGTGAAACATTCCACCCTGAGAGCTGCCTGCTAACTCCAACTTATCGAGGACGGTACGTGCGCTAGCTTCTTCTTCCACCTGTTCCTGAATATACCATTGTAGGAAATTTGAAGTCAAATAATCTTTTTCATTCATACATACTTCAAAGAGATTATTGATAAGGCTAGTAACCATTTCTTCATGACTTAACACTCCTTTGAATACATCTTGAATAGAATCCCAGTTATTTTGTGGTTCTGCTAAAGCTTGTGTTTTGGCATGTGAACCTCTTTCGTTAAGATAATTCACTAACTTAACCATATGCATTCTTTCCTCATCGGCATGGGCATATAGATAAGCCGAACTGCCTGGGAATCCATTCATATCACACCAATTGGCCATCGCAAAATATAATCTTGAAGATTCCTCTTCTGCTTTAATTTGTGCATTAATGGCATCTGCTACTTTCTGATTCATATCTTTTTTTTTATTCTTCGTACATAAAAATTCTTGTCTTGCAAAAATAAGGAATTATACCAATGAATATCTGATTGTACGAGAAATATGTTCAATCTCTCATATGCAGAGAATTATTTTGGGTCACATTAAAAATTATGGGGAGCAATGGTTTTTAGCCTTTTCATAGTTACAATGCTATTAAGCAATAATAGACTTAGGAATTAGGCGGGGTGGCTTTTCCCAAACACGTCGAAGTGTAATCGGTGAATTATAGAACATTAGATTTTTCAGCAAAGGGCTTTAGCTTTTAAAATAATGACATTGGAGGTGATGGAAATAGAACCGACTGCTTTGGTTCTGATAAACATGTACAGTCA